>JAHEDA010000087.1 GCA_024641445.1 Gammaproteobacteria bacterium | reverse complement strand
GGGGCTGGGCATAAAGGTCTTGGGGTCCTCGGCGTTGATACGGCACTCCATGGCGTGGCCATTGATGTGGATGTCCTTTTGCGTGTAAGCGAGTTTCTCACCACCCGCGATGCGGATCTGTTCCCTCACGATGTCCACACCGGTGATCATCTCGGTGACGGGGTGTTCGACCTGGACGCGGGTATTCATTTCAATGAAGTAGAACTCACCATCCTGATACAGGAACTCGAAGGTACCGGCGCCGAGGTAACCGATCTCACGACACGCCGCTGCGCAGCGTTCGCCGATCTTGCTGCGTTGTTTGTCGGTGATACCGGGTGCCGGTGCCTCTTCGATGACCTTCTGGTGACGGCGCTGCATGGAGCAGTCGCGTTCACACAGGTGGATGGCGTTACCGTGGGAGTCGGAGAGGACCTGGATCTCGATGTGGCGCGGGTTCTCCAGGAATTTCTCCATGTAGACCACGTCGTTATTAAACGCGGCACCGGCCTCGGCACGGGTGAGGGAGATCGAGTTCAGCAGCGCCCCCTCGGAGTGGACCACGCGCATACCGCGACCACCACCACCACCGGCGGCCTTGATGATGATCGGGTAACCGATCTCGCGGGCAATGCGCAGATTGGTTTGTTCATCGGTGCCGAGGGGTCCATCAGAGCCGGGTACGCAGGGCACCCCGGCCTTCTTCATGGACTTGATGGCGGAGACCTTGTCACCCATGAGGCGGATGGTCTCGGGCTTGGGCCCGATAAAGATGAAGCCACTCTCCTTCACCCGCTCGGCAAAGTCAGCATTCTCGGAGAGAAAGCCGTAACCGGGGTGGATAGCTACGGAGTCGGTGACCTCGGCGGCGCTAATGAGTGCAGGGACATTCAGGTAACTGGCAGTGGACGGGGCGGGGCCGATGCAGACGGATTCATCCGCCAGGCGTACGTGCTTGAGGTCGCGATCGGCCTCGGAGTGTACGGCCACGGTCTTGATCCCCATTTCACGGCAGGCGCGCAGGATTCGCAGTGCAATCTCGCCACGGTTTGCGATCAGAATCTTTTCAATCATGGTTCAACATCCAATAGACCCGCGTCGGGTCACGACGCAGGCATGTAGTGGTTCGATGGGTTTATTCAATGACAAAGAGGGGCTGGTTGTATTCCACCGGCTGTCCGTTCTCCACCAGGATGGCCTTCACTGTACCGGCCTTGTCCGACT
Organism: Gammaproteobacteria bacterium; assembly: GCA_024641445.1. Taxonomy (GTDB): domain Bacteria; phylum Pseudomonadota; class Gammaproteobacteria; order UBA6429; family Thiohalophilaceae; genus JAHEDA01. The sequence continues at coordinate 7,632 of JAHEDA010000087.1, read as the reverse complement.
CGATCTGGTTGAGCAGCTTCATCGCCTCAATGATGCAGAGGGTGTCACCGACCTTGACGCTGTGACCCACCTCGACGAAGTGCGCGGCACCGGGGGAGGCGGCGCGGTAGAAGGTCCCGACCATCGGGGACTTCACGGTGTGACCACTAACCTCCTTTGGTGCCGTACTGGCAGCAGGGGCCTCAATTGCGGTGGCCGTCGCGGGAGCCGGTGCCTGGACCGATGGCATCTGCATCATCTGCATGGGCATCATGGGCATGTTCTGACCGCCGCGACTAATACGTACGGTCTCCTCGCCCTCGCGGATCTCGATCTCGGCAATGCCGGATTCTTCGAGTAGTTCAATGAGTTTTTTTACTTTGCGGATATCCATGGGAGTTTCGCCTTCTAATTGCTGAATATCAATTGAGTTTGTTGAGGGCGGCCGTCAAGGCCAGTTCATAAGCAATCGGGCCCAGACCACTGATGACTCCAGTGGCCAGGTCGGAAAAATACGAGTGTTTACGGAAATCCTCACGTGCGTGCACATTGGAGAGGTGTACTTCGATAAACGGTATTGCCACACCCGCCAATGCGTCACGCAGGGCGACACTGGTGTGGGTAAATGCGGCGGGGTTGATAATAATGAAATCCACCTGTTGTTGTTTGGCGCGGTGCACAGATTCCACCAATACGTGCTCGGCGTTGCTCTGTACGCACTCCAGGCTATGACCCGCCGCCTTGGCCTGTTGTTGCAGGCGTGCATCAATCTCGGCCAGCGTACTTGCACCGTAGTGCTGTGGCTCGCGTGTGCCTAACAGATTGAGATTGGGTCCGTTCAGGACCAGAAGCTTTGCCATGTTCGAATTTCCGCAAAATCGTGAATTTGGGGTAGATATTCCAAGATTGTGCCGGTATTGCTTGGATCGGCTTATTTACCAACTGCAACGGTGGAAATTGTGGCACGTTCCGGTGGGGCTGTCCACCGGATGTGTTAGTTAGCGTGAATTCGCGTCAGATCGACGCAAAATTGGCCTATTGCGGGTTTTTATCTGGGCCGCAAGGGGGTGGGGGTTAAAGCAGGGGTTCGATGATGGTCTTTACTTCATCAAAGGTGAACTCGCTACGGTGGGTGTTAACGATCTTGCCGCTGCGATCGATGATGATGGTGAAGGGCAGTATGCCCAGGCGATCACCGTAGGCCTTGGCCAGGGCGATGCCGTCCTTGTCGCCTAATAAAACGGGATAGTTAATGTCAAGGGGATCGAGAAAATCCGTTACATTGGCCTTGCTATCGAGGGCGATGCCGACGATCTCCAGGCCCTTAGCACCATAGGTTTGCTTGAGCTTGATGAAGGCCGGGATCTCGCGTCGGCAAGGTGGGCACCACGCCGCCCAAAAATTTACCATCAAGACTTTGCCATCCCATTCTTTCGCCGAACGAGCCTTGCCCTGCAGGTCAAGCAGGGTGAAGTCCGGGCGCTTGTCCGGGGTGGTCGCCTCGGTACCCGTGTGCATGGGATAGACGACGGGGGCCGGGGCGCGTAGGTATTGAATACCAATACCGGCGGCGAGCCCAATTGCAGCAACCCCCACGAAGGTTAGACGTTGAAGCTTTTTATTCACGGCGAGTCGTCCTGTTCGAGGTTTACTTGGTGGCCTGTTTGACGTGGGCGAGGAAATCATCCGCCTTCATGCTGCCGACCAGCCGCATGTTGCGCAGCTCCTTGCCGTCACGGCCGAAGAACAGGATCGAGGGTGGTGCCGGCACCTTCACCGATTGCATCAGGTCCTTGTCGGCGTCGTCATTGGCAGTGACGTCGGCCTGGAGCAATACGGTATTGGCAAGGGCCTGCTGTACGCGCGGGTCGGGAAAGACGCTGTGCTCATACTCCTTGCAGTAGGTACACCAGTCGGCATAGAAGTCCATCATCACGGTCTTGCCTGCGGCAGAGGCACTAGCGACCTCACGTTGCAGGTCTTCGGCGCTCTTGATGCGTTTGAAGTTGAGCTGTTGCTGTGCCGCCATGGCGGTACTGCCACCACCGAGGGTCAGTGGCTTGAGCGGTTGCAGCGTGTCTTTACCCCCGGCGGAGGCGCCGATGATAAGCAGGGCGCCGTAGATTAGCAGCACCATGCCGACACCCTTCCACAACCGGGTCCAGCCGGAGCTATTACTATTCAGCGGCTCGATCGCCTTCATGTAGATGGCGGAGACGATGAATAAAACACCCCACAGGATCAACGTGACGGTCTCGGGCAGGATGCGCTCCAGCATCCAAATCGCGACGGCGATCATCATCACGCCGAACACCGCCTTGATCACATCCATCCAGCCACCGGCACGGGGCAGTAGTTTACCCGCCGAGGTGCCGATCACGAGTAGGGGTACGCCCATGCCCAGGCTGAGGGCAAACAGGGCAAGGCCACCGAGGACGGCATCGCCGGTTTGGCCGATGTAGATCAGGGCGCCCGCCAGGGGTGCCGCGACACAGGGGCCAACGATGAGGGCGGAGAGGAAGCCCATGATGGCCACCCCCAGCAGATTGCCGCCTTGTTGCTTGTTACTAAACTCGGTTAGGCGACTCTGGATGAAGCTTGGCATCTGCAGGTCGTACATGCCAAACATCGAGAGTGAGAGGAGCAGGAATACCCCGGCAAAACTACCCAATATCCACGGGTTCTGGAACGCCGCCTGCAGGTTCTCACCCACGACCCCGGCGAAGACCCCGGCGACGGTGTAGGTCACCGCCATGGCCAGCACATAACTCAGTGACATGAAGAAGGCGCGACGGGTCGTGAGATGGGCGCCCTGACCGACGATGATCGAAGACAGGATTGGGATCATCGGGAACACGCACGGTGTGAAGGCCAGTAGCAGACCAAAGCCGAAGAAGGCCAGGATCGTGCCTATACCACCACCCTTGAGGCGTGCGGCGATGGCGTCTTGTTCGGAGAGATTGCCTGCGGCAGTAGTCACCGCAGCGGGGGTGCTATCCACTTTTGTGATGCTCGCCACCGCTGGCAGGGCAAAAGTCTCGGTCTTTTTCTGCATCGGATAGCAGATTCCCCGCTCCTCGGCGCAGCCCTGGTAGGAGAACTCCATGCTGACGTTGCTGGCGGCGGTGCTACCCCGTTGCAACGCGATGCGCGCCTCCAATTCTTTATGGAATACCTGATGGGTCTGTTTCAGGACCTCGTCCTGTTTGGTCTCGCCGGGGGGCAGGTCAACCTTACCCAGCTTGACGTTGCTGGCGTCCTTCAACACGAAGTTGAACTTGTCGCGGTAGAGATAGTGTTTATCGGCAATGGTCCAGTGCGCCACGATGGTGTGGTCACCCTCAAGATTGGCACTGAACTGGAAGGCCTGCTCCGGCGGCAGTACATCATCATCGCTGTTGACACCGAGGCCCTTGCTCAGGCTATTGAGGCTCGAAAGGGCAGAGGCCTTGGCCGTGGGCAGTTGCAGGGTCGCCTTTTGTTTGATGGGCGGGTAACAGACACCGACCTCGGCGCAACCTTGCGATAAGGCTAGCAGGGTGAAGTTACTGGGTGCGCCAGCACTGCGAATGAGCGGGATGTCCACACTGAAGGGGGCGCTGAATATCTCTACTTCACCTTCATTACCATTTGGGAGAATGCCATGATGCAGCTTGCCCTTGGGCAGCTTGACCTGGCCAATCGTAATGCCGGTCGTCTCACTTTTGAAGGAGATCTTGTCCCGGTACATGTAATAACCCTTCACCGGCTTCCACTCGGCCCGTACGGTGTTGGCGTCAACCACGGAGGCAGAGAACTTATAAGCATCCTCCGGCATGAGCAGGTCATCATCGGCCTGGGCAGTGAGCCAGAACAGGCTGAGCAGAGAAAGCAAAATCAGAGCAGTAATCTTTTTCATGGCGACCCTTCCATCGAGGTGGTAATCCAGTTCAAGTATTCTTCTAAGCCATCACCGATGTTGCAGGTGATGAGTTCCGGGACATCGTACGGGTGTAACTCGCGCAGACAGTGTTGCAGGCCCTCCAAGGCCACGCTTTGAGTCTTGATCACGAGCAACAGTTCCCCCGAGTGTTCAATCTTACCCTGCCAGCGGTACACCGACTCTATCCCCGGCACGATATTCACGCAGGCGGCGAGGCGGCGTTCGACCAAGGTATCGGCCAAAGTTCGAGCGCACTCTATATCCGGGCAGGTAGTGAGTGCGATGAGTGGTCGTGCCTTTGCCAGAGTATTTTTCATGCACCCGAAAGATAACAGCAAGCCTGCGCCGACAACAGCATATACGCGCCAGCTTGAGTAATGGTTTTACGACCCCATAACAAGGCGATGAATATCTTCCGGCTCTTCTTCCTGGCCCTGGTGGCCATACCGTTATTGGAGATTTACCTGTTTATCAAGGTCGGTGGCGCCATTGGGGTGTGGCAGACCGTCCTGGTCGTCCTCATCACTGCGGTGATTGGGGCCTGGGCGTGGCGCAGGCAGGGGCTGGCGACGCTCCGCCGTGTGCAGGAGTCCATGGCCCGCAATGAGCTACCGGCGCTGCCGATGCTGGAGGGGGTCCTGCTCATGCTGGCGGGGGCACTACTCATTACCCCCGGTTTTTTCACTGATACCCTCGGATTCCTACTCCTCATCCCGCTGCTCAGGAGCCGTCTGGCCAGTTATATGATTTTCAAAGGTATTTTTACCTCAGTACAGTCCCGCACCCACCCTGATGGCAAATTCTCCCATCGAACCCTTGAGGGGGAATACCAGCGCGGCAGCGAAGACTAGAAACGTCGAGTGGTTTTCGTCCCGGTGCCTTGACTCCTGAAAATTCGCCCTTATGATTAGCACTCATTCGAGGCGAGTGCTAATACTCGTCAGATTACTTCCCGGCAGGTACTTCCTGCCAGGTTTTCCAAGTTGAAGCCCATTTGGTTTTATTTAAGGAGACAGACTCAATGAATATCCGTCCTTTGCATGATCGCGTGCTGGTTCGTCGTATGGAAGAGGAGCGCACCACCGCCGGTGGTATCGTGATCCCGGATTCCGCCACCGAAAAGCCCAGTCAGGGTGAAATCGTTGCCGTTGGCAAGGGTAAGATCCTGGAGAGCGGTTCCGTCCGTGCCCTCGACGTCAAGGTTGGTGATCGCATTTTGTTCGGAAAATATTCCGGTAACGAAGTGAAGGTCGATGGCAAGGAAATGCTGATGATGCGCGAAGAAGACATCATGGGTGTCATCGAGAAGTAAGACGCATCTAATAACCCAATCATTCTGAATTCAAGCAAGAGGTAATTAATCATGGCTGCTAAAGAAGTCAAATTTTCCGCAGATGCCCGTCACCGCATGCTGGCTGGCGTTAACATCCTGGCCAATGCCGTAAAGGTCACCCTCGGCCCCAAGGGTCGTAACGTTGTACTCGATAAGAGCTTTGGTGCTCCCACCATCACCAAGGACGGCGTGTCCGTGGCGAAAGAGATCGAACTGAAAGACAAGTTCGAGAACATGGGTGCACAGATGGTGAAGGAAGTCTCCAGTCAGACCTCCGACATCGCCGGTGACGGCACCACCACGGCGACCGTTCTGGCACAGGCCATCCTCACCGAGGGTCTGAAGTCGGTTGCCGCCGGTATGAATCCGATGGACCTGAAGCGTGGTATCGACAAGGCCGTTGGTGCCGCAGTTGAAGAACTGAAGAAGATGTCCAAGCCCTGCACCGACAACAAGGCGATTGCCCAGGTCGGTACGATCTCTGCCAACTCTGACGAGTCCATTGGCAAGATCATCGCCGAGGCGATGGAGAAGGTCGGTAAGGAAGGCGTTATCACCGTTGAAGAGGGCTCAGGTCTTGAGAACCAGCTCGACGTCGTAGAGGGTATGCAGTTTGACCGTGGTTACCTGTCGCCCTACTTCGTCAATAACCAGCAGAACATGAGTGCCGAGCTTGAGGCGCCGTTCATCCTGGTTTATGACAAGAAGATCTCCAACATTCGTGAACTGCTGCCCGTCCTCGAAGGCGTGGCCAAGTCTGGCAAGCCGCTGCTGATCATCGCGGAAGATGTTGAAGGCGAGGCACTGGCGACCCTGGTGGTGAACACCATCCGTGGCATCGTCAAGGTCTGTGCCGTGAAGGCCCCTGGCTTCGGCGACCGTCGCAAGGCCATGTTGCAGGACATCGCGATCCTCACTGGTGCGACCGTCATCTCTGAAGAGGTTGGTCTGTCTCTCGACAAGGCTACCCTGAATGACCTGGGTACCGCGAAGAAGATCGTTGTCACCAAGGAAGAGACCACCGTGATCGACGGCGCGGGTAAGGCTGACGAGATCGAGGGTCGCGTCAAGCAGGTACGTGCGCAGATCGAAGAAGCAACTTCTGATTACGACCGTGAGAAGCTGCAAGAGCGCGTGGCCAAGCTGGCTGGCGGTGTTGCCGTGATCAAGGTGGGTGCGGCAACCGAAGTGGAAATGAAAGAGAAGAAGGCTCGCGTTGAAGATGCCCTGCACGCAACGCGTGCGGCGGTAGAAGAAGGCGTAGTCCCTGGCGGTGGCGTGGCCCTGATTCGCGCACTGGGTGCACTGAAGAACCTCAAGGGTGCCAACCACGATCAGGACATCGGTATCGCGATCGCACGTCGTGCCATCGAAGAACCCCTGCGTCAGATTGTGGCCAATGCCGGTGACGAGCCCTCCGTGGTTTGCAACAAGGTTGCCGAAGGCAAGGGTAACTACGGTTACAACGCCGCGACCGGTGAATACGGCGACATGATCGAGATGGGTATCCTCGACCCAACCAAGGTAACGCGTACTGCCCTGCAGAACGCCGCGTCGGTTGCCGGTCTGATGATCACCACCGAGGCCATGGTGGCCGAACTCCCATCCGACGACAAGGCTGCAATGGGTGGTGGTGATATGGGTGGCATGGGTGGTATGGGCGGCATGGGCATGATGTAAGCCCGAACTGTCGTGCTCGCACACACAATGTGCGGAGCGACACAAAGCCATCCCTGGCTAAATAAAAGGCCCTGCGAGAGATCGCGGGGCCTTTTTTATTGATGCAATGCATTGACCCGGTAAACTGGATATTGCGTAATGAAGCTGCGCACGCGGTGCTGCGCAAGCGATATTGGATATTAGATGCTGTCCTTGCCTGATGAGTTAATGCGTGAGGTCACGAGTCGACTTGGTGATTTCTCTGCTCAGCCATTGTCCCGACCATTGAGTGAGGCGGTACAGGTTACCGTGCCATCACAATTTGCAATGAGCGATTTTATTGCCAATTTGTGCACTCGCCATTCTGAATGGATGGTGCAACTTGATATTGAAGATGCCTTCACCCGCGAATTTTCCGAGCAGGATTATTGTGACCGGTTGGCGCAAGGCATGGCGGAGCTGACGGACCCTGCATCGCTTGCCGCCTGCCTGCGCGATTTCCGCAACCGCGAGATGCTGCGCATCCTCTGGCGTGACCTCGCCGGTACCGCCTCACTCGAATGTACCATCCGCGAGTTGTCCTGGATGGCTGAGGCCTGTATCGATCTCACGCTGCAAAAACTCTACACCTGGCAGTGCGCGATCTTTGGCACGCCCAGCAATGCCGCAGGGGAGCCTCAGCAGATGGTGGTGCTGGGCATGGGCAAGCTGGGGGCGTGGGAGCTCAACTTCTCCTCTG
>JAHEDA010000388.1 GCA_024641445.1 Gammaproteobacteria bacterium | reverse complement strand
TTCGCTCATGATCTTGCGTAGAAAGCTAATACCATCCATACGCGGCATCTCCACGTCCAGGATGATCACATCCGGCCAGCCCTTTTCCAGCCGCGTCATGGCAAAGACCGGGTCGGCCACGGCTGCAAACAGCTCCAGGCTGCTATCGGACTTGATAATGTCGGTCATAACCTGGCGAATCACCGCCGAGTCATCAACCACCATGACGCGAGTCTTTTCCATATGCGTCCTTTATGCCTGTTTCATATATATAGAAGGGCGCAGGGCGCGAAAGACATTGGTCACACCATTGAGCGATTCGGAGTGACCGATATAGAGATGCGCCTGCGGTTGCATATGTTTGGCAATCCGCTCGGCCAGGGTCTTCTTGGTTGGCGTATCGAAATAGATCATGACATTGCGTAGAAACACCACGTCAAACTGACCCAGCCTCTCCCATTTATCCAGCAGGTTCATGTGCCGAAACTCGACGTGGCGTTTGAGGGACTCATCCACCAGAAAGAATCCATCGTGCTTACGCACACCCTTCAGACAATACTTGCGCAGGTATTCTTGCGGAATCTTCTGCGTCTCCGTCATCGGATAAATTCCGGCACGCGCCTTTTCGATCACGCGGGTACTGATATCCGTGCCAACTATCTCCCAATTGGCATTGGCACCCAGCGTCTCGGCCAGGACCATGGCGAGGGTATAGGCCTCCTGCCCGGAGGAACTCGCCGCACTCCAGACACGCAGCGTGCTATTCCCTGGGGGGTGCGCCTTCAGGTGCTGGGCCAGATATTCAAAGTGTTTTTCTTCGCGGAAAAAATAGGTCTCATTGGTCGTCAACAGGTCGATGGCGATCTGAAGTTCTTCGGCATCCTGGTCGTGAATGTAGTTGTAGTATTGACCAAAATTCTGATGATTATAAAAACGCAGACGCTTATTCAGGCGACCAACCACCAGTGGTTTTTTAGCGGGGGTGAGTGTAATGCCTGCCTGCTCGTAAATAAACTTACGAAACAGCTCAAACTCCTTATCACTGATGGCAAAGGCCCGTGTTGCCTCCGTGAACTGCGTCGATTCCGCAACCATTACCACCCTACTCCACCTCTTACCCGATACCTGTCAAACTACTGAAGAGAGCTGCGCCAACTCGTCGATATCCAGCACCCTGTCCAGGTCCAGCAGGACCACAAAATCATTTTTTATCTTGCCCATGCCATTGATAAAATCGACCCGGATATCGGCACCGAAGCTCGGCGCCTGTTCAATATTATCCTCGTGTATATCGACCACCTGATCAACCGCATCGACGATGAAACCGATATCAACCCGTTCATCATCACGCATGAATTCGACGATGATCACGCAGGCACGTTTGCTGTCTTGGGTCTTCTCACGCCCAAGCCGAACTGACAGGTCGATGACCGGCAATACATTACCCCGCAGGTTAAGCACCCCGCGTATCGTCTGATGCGTCATTGGCACCCGGGTAATCTGCCCGTATTCGATAATCTCTTTGACGCGTTGAATCTCGACACCAAAGGCATCTTCATCCAGCACAAAGGTCAGATACTTCTGTTGTTCACGATTATCGGCCGCAAGTGAATTCTGGTCGGCGCGCTCCACTGGAAGATTCTCCATTCGAGTGTTGTTTACTGGCTCCTGCATATCAATATCCTCTCGTAATCTCTAGACCTTAGTGGATGGCGCGTTCGCTACGCGATGAGCCCTTCAACATCTCCTGGATGTGTGCGTTGGAATTTACCGCACGCTGTACCAGGTTCTGTACATCAAGGATGACCGCAACCTCGCCACTGCCAAGGATAGTGGAACCACTGATCCCCTTTACATGCTGGAACACTTTACCCAGTGGCTTGATGACGGTCTGGAATTCACCCAGCAGCTCATCGACGACAAAGCCTGCCTTCTGACCACCGTAGTGCACCACCACAATACTCTCGTGACCACTACGCTCCTCAGACTCGGCAAAGACCTCACGCAGACGCAGGAAGGGAAGAACCTCTCCACGCAGATTGATGTAGTTCTTGCGCGTATTGATCTCACTCTTCGTTGCATCAATCTCGATACACTCATGCACCATATCCAGCGGTACCACATAAGAAGAGCTACCGACGCCGATGAGGAAGTCATCGATAATTGCCAGGGTAAGTGGCAGGCGGATACTCACGGTCGTCCCCTCACCTGGTGAGCTAAACACATCAACGGTTCCACGCAGACTTTCAATATTTCTGCGCACCACATCCATCCCCACGCCACGCCCTGAGAGATTGGTCACCTGTGCGGCTGTGGAAAAGCCGGGCTCAAAGATGAGGCGGTAGATCTCGTTCTCAGTCAGGCTCTGCCCCTCGGCAACCAATCCCTTTTCCTTGGCCTTGGCAAGAATCTTCTCCTTCACCAGACCACGCCCGTCA
>JAHEDA010000387.1 GCA_024641445.1 Gammaproteobacteria bacterium | reverse complement strand
CTCCGTTCCAGGATTTGTGGGTCCTCATAATGGGTGGTCAGCGCATGCCAGTCCGCGACAAAGAAAAAGCACTGGTATTCGTGCTGGAGTTTGAGCCAGTTTTTCAGGACACCGTGGTAGTGACCGAGGTGCAGAGCACCGGTCGGCCGCATGCCGGAGAGAACACGGGCCGACTGGTTGGGCAGGGTCGTCAAGTGAGGCTCCTGAAAGTATAACTCTATAATTTAATTGAATTATTTTGACGAAGAGCAGAAATACCTCCCTCCGTACCAGCGCCTCATTATACCGGCTTGGCCTGGATCTCTACAGCACTGTTACCAGGCTAATCGGGCAAAAATGGGCTGGCATCGCCCTTACCCTGACGCGTCACCCTGGGCACACCCTCGGTCAGGTCAACAACCGTGCTCGGCTCCACCCCACAGTAGCCCCCGTCAATAATCAGGTCGACGTGGTGCTGCAACAGGTCACGCATTTCATAGGGGTCGGTCAGGGGTAGTTCATCCCCCGGCATGATCAGGGTCGTGCTCATCAGTGGCTCACCCAGCTCGTCTAGCAGGGCGTTGGTAATGGCATTATCCGGAATTCGTATACCAATAGTACGACGCTTAGGGTGCAACAGCCGTCGCGGTACCTCACTGGTGGCGTTCAGAATGAAGGTATAGGCCCCAGGCGTATTCGCCTTGAGGATGCGAAAACAGGTGTTATCGACCTTCGCGTAAGTGGCAATCGCCGACAGGTCACGACACACGAGGGTGAAGTTATGTTTGTCATCCAGCTTTCGTATCCGCTGGATCCGCTCCATCGCCTCCTTATCCCCAAGGTGACAGCCCAAGGCATAGCCGGAGTCGGTGGGATAGACAACAACGGCCCCCTCGCGCACCATCTGTACCGCCTGATGGATCAACCTTAGCTGGGGATTCTCCGGGTGCACCTGAAAAAACTGACTCATCGCGCCCCTCTCCAGTGTTCGGCTTCCCAGATGGGGCGACAGCCCTCCGGCAGCGCAGGTATACGCCCGAGGTCAAAATAGGGGTTTTCCGGGCCATGAAAATCCGAGCCACACGAGGCGTAAAGGCCCATTTGCTGCGTCAATACACCAATGCGTTGATTGTCGTCCCGGCTGTGACTCCCCGAGACCACCTCAATGGCCTCCCCACCCAAGTCTTTGAATTCCGAGATCAACTGGCGCAGACGCGTCGCGGAGAGTGGATAGCGGGCGGGGTGGGCGATGACAGGATGTCCACCCGCACCACGGATCCAACCCACCGCCTGTTCGAGGTTCGCCCATTCACCCGGGACATAGCCCGGCTTGCCCCTGACCAGATAGCGACGAAACACCTGTTTCATATCCTTGGCATGACCCGCTTCGACCAGAAAGTGGGCGAAGTGGGTACGACTGATGATCTTACCCTTGGCTCGCGCACGTGCCGCCTCGAAGGCCCCCTCGATGCCGGCCTTTTGCAGGCGCCGCCCAATCTCTTCGGCGCGCCATTGCCGAAAGTCGTGCAGTTTTTCCAGTCCGGCCAACAGTACTGCGTCGTCGGCCTGTATTCCCAGTCCCACGACATGGATGGTCTGATGTGACCAGGTCACTGAAACTTCTATGCCCGGAATGAATCCAAGACCCAACTGCCCGGCCCTAACACTCGCCTCCGTCAGCCCGTGTGTCACATCATGGTCCGTGAGTCCAAACACGGTCACGCCCTGGGCATGGGCGCGCTCTACCACGGCCGTTGGGGTTAACGTCCCGTCGGAGGCGGTGGAGTGGGCGTGGAGGTCGTAGAGGCTGGCCATATAACGGGCTAGTGTATCGCAGTGAGAGAGCGTGAGGCGAATTGCATTCGTCCATGTGTGTCATCCTTTGAACAGGGAATTTGTGCTATGTTATTCCGCATTTCGAATCACTTAGGTCTCAAACCACGATGAAATTTCTGTTCGATTTCTTTCCCATCCTGTTGTTCTTCATCGTCTTCAATCAGTACACGGATCAGCTCGCCGGGATCATCGCCGCCACCCAGGTTATGATCCTCGCCAGCATTGCCCAGATTGGCCTTTTCTGGTGGAGGCATCGGCGTTTTGAAAAAATGCACCTGATCACCCTGGCCATCGTAGTGGTCTTCGGTGGCGCAACCATCATTTTCAAAGACGCCGTCTTCATCAAATGGAAGCCCACTATTGCCAACTGGATGTTTGCAGTGGCCTTTATCGGCAGCCACTTCATCGGTGACAAACCCCTGGTCCAACGCATGATGAACCAGGGTATCAGCCTGCCCGACTTGATCTGGCGACGCCTGAATATCTCATGGACCATTTTTTTCATTGGTATGGGCACGGTGAATCTATATGTCGCATTCACCTACTCATTGGCAACCTGGGTAAGCTTCAAGACCTGGGGGCTACTGGGCCTGACCCTGACCTTCGTCGTCGCACAG
>JAHEDA010000386.1 GCA_024641445.1 Gammaproteobacteria bacterium | reverse complement strand
CGCAAACAATAGCGTCATGACGAAAAATTGGATATGGACGGTTGCAAGGAAGCGGTACAGCGCACGCAGCTTCGACGGCTGTTTTTGTGTCGGGGGCTCTAGCAGTCGCGCGAGCAATGTCAGTTTGAATCTAGGCATTTGAGTATTTTCAGGCCGCGGCGCAGACGAAAGGGTCGCTACATTATCGACCATTTCGCCAATTTTATTAATCCCTGCCCCTGTTCAGATCTGGGGGTAACGTGGTCCGAGTAACTCTATTTGATAGCCATCGGGATCGGCAACAAAGGCGATAAAGGTTGAGCCTGCGTTCATTGGGCCGGGTTCTCGTAAAATTATGCCGCCTTGTGTGCGTATGCGTTCTGTCGCGGCGTAGACATCCTCGACCTCGATGGCGAGATGACCAAAGCCACTCCCCAGGTCATAGCTGGCGGTGTCCCAGTTATGAGTAAGTTCGATAACGGCATTTGAGGCCTCTTCGCCGTAGCCAACAAAGGCCAGCGTGAATCGTCCCGCTGGATACTCCTTTTGCCGCAGGAGTTGCATACCCAGCACCTGGGTGTAAAAGTCGATGGACCTTTGCAGGTTTCCCACACGTATCATGGTGTGTAGTAGTCGCACGTCTCACCCCGGAACAGTTTACGACTGAATGAAAAGTCTACCTCAGGTCGCCCATGTGGTCACTCCTAAGGCTATACTGACACGGGGAGAACAATGGTGCCAATTAAACAAAAACAACCCGTCATCCTCCTGGTTGATGATAGCGCCTCGAATCGCCTTATGTTACGGCGTGCGCTACACACTCAGGGCTATCATGTGCTAGAGGCTGAGCATGGCGAGGTGGCACTGGACCTGTTGAAGTCGCAGTCTTGTGATTTGATCCTGCTGGACGCCATGATGCCGGTCATGAGTGGTTTTGAGTTGTTACGGATACTAAGACGCCGCTACGACCTGACCCGCCTGCCAATTATTATGGTGACGGCGATCAATGAAAGCGACAACCTCGTCGAGGCCCTGGAGCAGGGTGCCAATGATTACATTACCAAACCGGTTGATATCCCGGTGGTGTTGGCGCGTATACGAACACACCTGTTGTTGAAAAATATTGTCGAGCAGAATGAAGAATTTATCAGTATCGCGACTCACGATATAAAAAAACCATTGGCGCTTATCACAGATGTCGCTGAGGTCCTGGGTGATGAGCTTCACGACGGCAAGTTCAATCTTGCCGATACCGTTGAGATGATGGGGCTGATTCGTAGTGCCGCGGGGAACATGCAGCGTATAATTTATGATTTTCTTGACCTTAAGGTGGTCGAGCGAGGCAGGATACGCCTCTTCCCTGAAAGATTCTCTCTCAATGCGCTGGTCCGGAACGTGGCCAGCCTCAATTCTGACTATGCTGCACGCAAGGCCATTCGTCTCGAACTATCCCTTGACGATACCATAATTCCCATTCTTGCCGATAAGGCCAGGATTGAGCAGGTCTTACAAAACCTGGTCGATAACGCTATCAAATTCAGCCCCGGCAATTGTGGCATTCACATGAGTACTCGTAGTCTCAGTGGTGAGGTGCAATTTGATATTCGAGATGAAGGGCCGGGATTCCGTGAGGATGAGGTGATACGTGTGTTTGAGAAATATCCCAATCTCAGCAATCGCCCGACTGCTGGTGAGGTGAGTACGGGTCTGGGGCTGGCGATCTGTCGCCAGCTTGTCGGTCTGCATGGGGGTGAGATCGGCGTGCGAAATAATCCCGAGGGTGTCGGTGCAACATTCTGGTTTAGATTGCCGGTGTCGGCCTAGCCTTTCAGCTCATTGCTTGCAATATTTTTGAGGACGCTGTTGAGGTCTTCACCAAGATAACTCTCGTCAAGTTCGATTCTGTTACGTCCACTTGTCTTGGCCTTGTACAACGCCTGGTCAGTACGTTCGACCAGTGATTTGATGGGTTCTCCCGGTTTGTGGATGGCGAGACCGGCAGAAAAGGTGGGAACCTTCAGGTTGATTTCATTGCTAATGTAATAGGTTGATGCGGCCTTCTTCTGCACCTTGTACATGGCGCGGAGGGCTCCGGCCTTGTCGGTATTGGGCAGGATAACCGCAAACTCTTCACCACCATACCGTGACACCATATCGTAGTGGCGGAAGATGCTCAGGATATCTTGCGCATAGCTCTGCAGGATGGCGTCGCCGACATTGTGGCCGTATTTGTCATTCACATTCTTGAAGTGATCCAGGTCGATAAGCGCTAGCGTCAGTGGCACCTTGTAGCGTTGTGAACGACCGATCTCATCCTCCAGTCGGCTGAGGAAGGCGCGGCGATTTGGCAGCTTCGTCAGTTCATCGGTCAGACTTAATACCCTGACTTGATCCAGCTCAACGCTCAGTTTGTGACTACTCTTGCCCACGATGTTGAGCAGTGACAATGTGTCT
>JAHEDA010000385.1 GCA_024641445.1 Gammaproteobacteria bacterium | reverse complement strand
AGTGCTTACCCTTGGCCTGATGAATAAAGGCCAGCATAGCCTCTTCAAGTCCGCGTGAGAGCCAGGTGTAAGCCAAATCCTTTGGTACTTGATCGGGTGCGACATTGCCAAACTTGCGGGAATAGGCCTCGCTGCCAATGACGCCGCGATTAAAAAAGACCGCGTGGGTCCCGCTGTCGACATCCTCGGTAGAGATTGTAATGCTGACGCCCTTACCCTCGACAAGATTCTTGGGTGTACCGGTGATGGGGACAATGGTGTACGTGTAGGTATGGTGTGGCTTGGCGGTGTAATCATTCCACATCAGGCTCTGCACCGGTGCCTCACGCGTGCTGATCAGACTCCCCGGGACTGGAGTAGGGTTGTTTGCCTCGAAGGTCTTGTACCCCGGCAACCAATACTGCTCGCCCTCGGTCTTGTCTTCGCGATGAACGGCAAACCCGAGCAGGCCTTTGCGCTTTTCTAGATCGGTGATGTCAATGCCGAGCATGACGACATACGTGCCCGCGATGGCATGAAGTGAAAAACCGTTTCGATGTGTTCGCTTACGCATTAACCCTCCTTGTTGATTGCAATTTGCTCAGTCCTTGATATGCACTGCGAGGATAGAGTAAACCCGGGGTGGGACGGACCACAAGTAGCACTTATGGTTACATTACAACCAACCTGGGAGGATAACCCTTTTGGTCAAGTGGCCAGCGTGTGATGACTATCTTTGATAATTCTTGCCTTCGCAAGTACACCACCCAAAAAAAAGGGCCTCAGTATTGAGGCCCCAATCAGTGACTGTAATATCAGTTCTATATCAATTTATTGTTGATACATCCTGATAGGCATCCTTCACGGTATTGACCAGATTTTCGACACTGGTGACCAAACCATCTGGCCCAAAGATGACCGTGGCATAATCAGACACGGGGATACTGGTCAGGTCGAGGGTGTTGCCATAGTCGTTCCAGGTGACCGCGGCATTCAACTCACCCTTCAACACACTATCACTGCCCCCACTGATCTTGGAGGCAAAGCCACCGATACGGTAAAACTTGATCTTGAGCGGCAAGGTCTGTGCAGCGATGGCCGAGACCAACGTATCGACATCAAAACTCTCAACCGTGGCGACAACCGCTTGTTGCAGGTCAGCAGATTTAATAGCAGGGTAGGTGCTCACCAGATTGACTATCGGTGAAATATCGATAATCCCGCTGGCATTCGCCCCAAACTCGGCCAGTTCCTGTCCAGGTGAGAACTCAATGATTGGCTTGATACCTGCCCCGGCGACCTTGTGAAAGATATCCGTATTGCCCGACAGGGTACCGCTCAGGTCTGAGTCAAGTGTAAAGGTGCCCTTATCCTTCAGCTCATAGAACCCGGTTTGAGGATTGAATACAAAGGCCAGTTCATATTCGATCTCGTTGGTCTTCTTCAGACCGAGGCTCTGACCTGGCAGCAAACCTGATACATTTGCATCGACAGCCGCCTCGGAGGAGAAGTGCATGGTGACACTCAGGCCATTGGTCTTGATATCACGCTTCAAGGTCAACGACTTGACCCGCTTGCCCTCAATACCACCAAGCATATCGGCCTTGGCCACCGCACTCATCGCCCGTGAGATCGAGGCCTTGGAACCGCTATGGGCCTGGCTGATAACATTCAGTCCCGACAGGATTTTATTCAAGGCGAGACCGAACACATCTATCGAAGTGCTATCCGGCAAGGCCGCTAGCTGACTCTGATATGTATTTACGTTTTGCTGTGCAATGGTTAGATCAGATTGCGCCTTAGCCAGTGCAGAAGTTGCCTTTGCGACATCTGCCTGCGCTAGACTCAGCGTTTTCTTTGCGGCATCCAGAACTGTTTGTGCCGTTTTGAGCAACCCCTGTTCGGTAACAAGTACTGCAAGTTTGGGCGCACAATCCAGGAAGGTACAGTTGTCATAGTTTGCCTGCGCGATATCAACATCTTTCTGCTTGGAGTCAACGGCACTCTTTGCACTCGCCACCCCTGACTGCGCTATCGTCAAGGCCCCGTTTGCGACACCCAGCGCCTTCTGCGCCGTCGACACGGCGAGTTGCCCACTCTTCACCGCCAGCGTCGCACCATTCAATAAGGTGTTTAACTGGTCACGGGTAATCGTCAGGCTGAAGTCAAAGCCTGTCTGCGCAGAGATATAATCCTTAATCCGGGTTGCAATACTGGCAACATCGGTTGCATCGATACCCACCGCATTCAGCTTATTCATTTCCTTCCACAAGCCTTTGAGGATGAAGTAGTTCATCATGCCCTTGGCGGCATCGGCAGGGGAATTGAATCGGAACACCTCACTCGTACTAAAGGAGGTAGTTGCGGTGGCACCAACCTCTACACCCGGTGGCAGGTCTGGCACGCCGATCCCAAAATTGATCCCCGCGTCGCGTTCAATGGATACATCGTAATAGGT
>JAHEDA010000384.1 GCA_024641445.1 Gammaproteobacteria bacterium | reverse complement strand
GAGTCCGCACTGGCCGCGATCTAACCCTGGCAGCGTCTCCCGGACAACGTTGAGCGGCATGATCTTCTGCCTAATAAGCTACGTGGCCCCTCGCCCCAACGGGAGAGGGGATCGTTCACAGGATCGTATTTCGGAACACGTTAGAGCTGACGCACCTTGATGTTGAGGGTCTGAATGCGATAGGCGATCTGGCGCGGCGTCATGCCAAGCAGGCGTGCGGCCTTGGCCTGGACCCATCCGGCCTGTTCGAGCGCGGCAATCACGCGCTCGCGCTCATCCAGGCTTTCATCCGCCAGGTCAACATTCGGTACCGATGCCGCGGTGGTGAAAATGCTGATCTTGTCTTCCAGGCCGGTCAGGGCAATGATATCGCGATCTATCAATCCGGCCTCGCTCATGATGGCGGCACGTTCCAGTGAATTTTCCAGCTCACGCACGTTACCCGGCCAGTTATAACGCATCAGTAAACGAATCGCGCTATCCGTTATCTCCAGTTCACGACTCTGTTGCTTGGCGATTTTACTCACCAAAAAACGGGCCAGGTCCGGGATGTCCTCACTGCGTTCACGCAGCGCCGGGATATAGAGCGGCATGACATTGAGTCGGTAATAAAGGTCTTCGCGGAACTCACCCTCTTCGACCGCAGACTCCAGGTCACGATTGGTCGCGGCTATAATCCTCACATCCACCTTGAAGGTTCGGTCACCACCGACGCGCTCGAACTCACCCTCTTGCAGCACGCGCAGCAACTTGGCCTGAAATGCTGGCGATATTTCGCCGATCTCATCCAGAAACAGGGTTCCACCATCGGCCTGTTCAAAACGCCCCTTACGCTGATTGACGGCGCCGGTAAAGGCGCCCTTCTCATGCCCGAATAATTCGGATTCCAGCAGGGTATCGGGCAGGGCCGCACAGTTAAGTTTTACAAAGGGATTGGTCGCGCGTGGTGAATTGTAGTGAATCGCATTCGCCACGAGTTCCTTGCCCGTACCGGACTCACCGCGTATCAGCACCGTGGTAGTCCATTTCGCGACTTGACGCAGTTGCTCGAAGATACGCCGCATGGGTTGTGAATGGCCGACGATATTATCGAGCCCATAATCACCGCGGACCTCACGTCGTAGACGATCGCGTTCGGCCGTAATATCACGTCGCTCCGACTCCACCTTCATGCTCAGGCGCACGCTCTGCGCAATCAGGTTGGCCACCATCTGCATAAAGCGCTGCTGTTCCTGCAATATCTCCTGCAGATTTGATTGCGGCTGGGCCGCGAGCACACCTACCACAATCTCGTCATTACCTACTTTAATGGGCACTCCAATAAACGGTAACTGCGCATCATAGAGCCCTAATCGATCCAGAAAGCGTGGTTCATCTTTCAGGCGTGTAACGACAACACACTCACCCTCACTCAGAATTGCGCCCGTAATACCTTCACCCGGTCGATAGCGTGTGGTCTGTGAGTGTTTGACATCGCCGCTATGCACCGCATTAACCAGAAGTTCACCCGTCTCGCTATCCAACAGGGTAACCATGCCACGCTGCATGGATACGGTATCGTGCAAGACATCCAGCACGCCAAGGAGTGTCTTGTGCAAATTCAGGGAACGACTCAGGACCTGACTGACCTTGAAGAGCCCTTCCAGCTCACGCTCCAGCAGGTCACTGCGTCGGTAGGTTGCGATATTTGAATTTCCTTCAGTGTTCACTCAGCATCCTTCCCCTGGCGCAAGGGTAGTTCAATGACAATACGTGTCCCTACGGTGTACGAAGGGTCAATCTCAAGGGTACCTGCATGCTCACTCAGAACATCTTGCACCATGCTCAGGCCCATTCCAGCCCTACCCGAAGATGATTTTGTGGTAAAGAATGGTTCGAACACCTTTAACCGGATATTCTCGGGGATCCCTGGCCCGGTGTCCTCGATCGTAATTCGTATATTCCCGCTCACGAGCAAAGTGGTGATATGCAGTTCCTTGACGCCGTTTCGATGCGCCGACATCGCCTCCATGGCATTGTCGATCAGTTGCTTGAACATGCTGCGTAGACGCCGTTCGCTGGCATAGATACTCGGAAGTGTCGGTGTGGGATTCCAATCCACAACGATGCCTTTCTGTAACAGTTGTTCCGTCGAAAGACTAAGCACCTCGCGCAATACGCGATTGACGTTGATATGCTCCCAATTACTCGCAGGTGAATGAGGTATACAGGCACGCAGCGTGTTCAGTGCCTGCTGGCCCGCACTGAGTGCCTGATTCAGGGCAGACAGTAATGCCAAGCCACCCTTGCTGGCGTTATCGCGACGCTCCTGCATCGTGGCCGCCGCCGAGATCAGATTGACCGGCCCCTGCAACTGGAACACCGCACCATTGAGTGCCTCACGCATACTTTGGACCAGATCCTCTTCTGCCATGAGGGCGCGCATTGCACTCATGCGCACATCC
>JAHEDA010000383.1 GCA_024641445.1 Gammaproteobacteria bacterium | reverse complement strand
ACGTGAAATTCTAAAGGTAGAACGGAAGGCCCTTTCATACGCCGAGGCCATGCTCGATTATGTGAATAAGAGGGCAGCGATGCGCCTTGGCGAGAAGAGTGACATCCTCCAGGCCAAAGCACTGATGGCAAGTAAAGAGCTTTCGGTCAACAATGCAGAAGGTGCGGTGAAAGCGGCACAAATTGAATTTAACGCCCTCCTGAATATTAACTCTGATGTTGTTAATGAAGACCTGGAATCGATTCCCCTCGAAAAACTGACAACGATTCATGATATCCCGGTAAATCCAGGACAGAGGATGAACCTGAAAATTGCCGAATATGTAACAGCGTTAAAAGCAGCAGAGGCACAGCTGACAATCGAAAAGAATAAGCCATCGATGGATGTTGTGGCCAAGTATGCGCTGAACAAAAGAGAGTCGGGGCTCGTTGACACCAGCGGGACCGTTAACGGAGATGGCCCGTCCACCTTCTTTGTGGGGTTGCGCTTTCACACCCCGCTGGATTTCTCTGCATCGAAACGGGTTCGGGAGAGCGGTGTTTTAAGTCAGGATGCCGCTAGAGATTACTACCAGCAAAGCAAAATGGTGCATCAGCGTGATTGGGATAGCCTAAAACAGAGGCTTGAGGATGCCGTTCGTACATATGCATTGTCGAATGAGCTTGTCGAGGCACAGAAACTGAAGCTTGAGAATGAGAAAAAACAACTCGAATTTGGCAAAAGCACAACATTCCATGTACTTCAGTTTGAACAGGAATACTCCCAATCGGAAATTTCCCGACTTCAGATTGCCCAGCAAATACTCTCGCTGCGCTCCCTGCTGGCGCTTTATCATGAATAAGGGGTGAGGACTTGATATGAATATCGCAAAATTTTCAATCAGACATACCACCCTGACCGTTTCGCTGATGTTGGTTTTGATTGCTGTCGGGTTCACCTCGTTCAAATCCATGGGCGTGGATTTGTTTCCTGAGGCCAATATACCCGTGGTGTCAGTGGTAACTGTTTATCCCGGCGCCGCCGCCTCAGAAATTGAGACTCTGGTGAGTAAGCCACTTGAGGACCAGATCGCAACCATATCTGGATTAAAACACGTTACATCACGCAGTCTTGAGGGTGTCAGCCAGATAGTGGCCGAATTTAAACAAGAAATGGATGTCAGGCGGGTGGAGCAGGAAGTAAAGGATAAGGTCTACCTGGCCAAGAAGAACCTGCCGTCAGATGCGGAGGAACCGCTGGTACGGCGGTTTGACCCAACCAATTTACCGATCATGACACTGGCTATAAGCGGCAACATGAAGCCGACTGATTTGTATGATCTGGTAGAACGTGTGATCAAGGTCAGACTGGAACAGGTCAATAACATCGGGTCAGTCGAGATCGTTGGGGGCAGAAAGCGGGAGATCCAGATATTACTGGATCGGGATAAACTCGCGAAAAAGGAGATGTCGGTTACTCAGGTGGCCGCGCAAATCAGCGCCTCCGGGGAAAACATACCTAGTGGTAAGGTATTGGTGGGTAGCAAAGAACTTGTCTTTCGCGGGCTAGGTGAGTTTGATTCGATAGCTCAAATCTCGGATATTGTGGTTAATCTCTTTGGTAATGAAATACCAACTAATGTTGGTTCGCTGGGGAGTATTCAGGACGGGATGGTTGAAGAGAAGAACCGTGCCTATCTGCAGGGTTCCCACGCACTGTTTCTGGACATCTATAAGCAATCAGGCGCGAATACCATTGAAGTGGCAACGGGTGTCAGGAAGGCTGTCGTGGCATTGAACAGGGATCTGAGTTCACAGAAAGATCCGACAAAGCTGGATATCATCATCGATTCCAGTCGAATTATTCATCAAAACATAGTGGATGTATATGAGACGATCACCATTGCGATCATACTCACTGTCATCACCGTGTTATTTTTCCTCGGCAGCGTACGCAATACCATAATTACTGCGTTATCACTCCCGGTATCCCTGGTGGGCGCATTTATAGCAATGCACCTGGGCGGGTTTACGGTAAATATCATCTCACTTCTCGGACTGAGTCTGGCAGTTGGCCTGTTGGTCGATGATGCTATTGTTGTTATCGAGAATATACATCGCCGTATCCATGCAGGCGAAGATGCCAAATCCGCGGCGGATAAGGGTACAAATGAAATTCAAATGTCAGTCATTTCTATTACCATGGTCGTTGTGTCAGTCTTCGTGCCTGTGGCCTTTATGGGTGGCATGGTGGGCGAGTTTTTAAAACAATTCGGGCTCACAATTGCCTTTGCCATGGTGGTAAGCCTATTTGTTTCATTGACCCTGATACCGATGCTTTCAGCCTATTTCCTTACCGGGGAGCAGGCGCAGAAATCATCGAATGTTGTCTGGGACAGAACGGTCGGGGCGTTATTACGGGCATTCGAACGTTTTCAGGAAATACTGGAGCGGGCATATGCCGCA
>JAHEDA010000382.1 GCA_024641445.1 Gammaproteobacteria bacterium | reverse complement strand
TGCGCCTCACCACCCCCTATCGACATGACGGCATAGGCGTCGATAATGCCTTGCTGTTGATAGACGAAGCACTGATAACCCACCCGCAGGCAATCGAGAAATATGCCGCGCGTCCAGGGATGCTCGTACGTTGCCAACTCGATGTCCATGACCTGATCGAGGTCGGCCTCATCCATCCGCCGCAGACCACTAAAACTCGCCTTAATGATTGCACTCATCGCCTGGATCGCCCCGAGCTAGTTATCGGCACCATCACCAGCCTGCTGAAGGCGGGTTTTGACATAGAGCAGGTCTTCCCAGGCCTTGCGTTTTTCGCTTGGTGAGCGCAGCAGGTAGGCCGGGTGATAGGTCACGACCATGGGTGTATTGGTCTCGCTGTAGAGATGTGTATGACCACGCAGCTTGCCCAACGGCGTATCGCACTGCAATAAACGCTGTGCTGCAATGCGCCCCAAGGCCAGAATGAGCTTGGGTTGAATCAATCGGATCTGTTGCTGTAGATACGGCACGCATTGCGCGGCCTCTTCGGGTGCCGGGTCACGATTGTTGGGGGGGCGACACTTGAGGATGTTGGCGATATAGACCTGCTCGCGCGTCATCCCGATGGCCTTGAGCATGTTGTTGAGTAATTGCCCGGCTCGACCTACAAAGGGTTCGCCCTGTTTGTCTTCCTCTGCACCGGGGGCCTCGCCGATGAGCATCAGTTCGGCCCGGCGATTACCCACACCAAATACCGTCTGCGTACGTGTACTATGCAGGGCGCAGGCGGTACACGATGTGACATTGCTAATAAGTGAATCCCAGTCCCTTGTCGCTAAAGGGCCTGGGCTGTATGGCGTTGTTTGATTTACGGGGCTGGTGGCGGGATTTGGCGACATGTCCTCGCTTGTCGTTGCTGCATGCGGCTCGGATGCCGCGACAGGCAAGGCCGCAGTTCTTGGCACCCAGACCTCGACGCCCATGGCCTTGAGATATTCCTGTTGTCGTGCAGTTAGCGGCATCTGGAAGGCAACGATTTTTCCGTTTTATAAAGTAATCCCTCTCCCGAAGGGAGAGGGATTGTTCACGATTTACACATCGCCAGTCTGTGGATGTGCGCGGTCTGAAGGGGCCAGCAATTTATTCAGGCCATTGATATAGGCCTTGGCAGAGGCCACGACGATGTCGGTATCGGCACCCTGACCATTGACGATGCGCCCGCCCTTCTCCAACCGTACCGTCACCTCACCCTGGGAATCAGTACCACTGGTGATGTTGTTGACCGAATACAGTTGCAGGTCACAGCCACTGTTCATCGTCTGCTCGATCGCCTTGAAGGTCGCATCGACCGGACCACCACCCTCGGCGTTTGCAATCTTCTCTGCACCATCCAACATCAAGGTGATGCTGGCCCTGGGAATCTCACCCGTCTCGGAGCAAACCTTGAGTGCCACCAGCTTGAGCCGCTCGTTCTCTGACTCCAGGTTTGCCTCGGTAACGAGGGCCTGTAAGTCGTCGTCGTAAATCTCGTGCTTCTTGTCGGCGAGGTCCTTGAAGCGATTGAAGGCATCATTCAACTCTGCCTCACCCGCAAGTTCAACCCCGATCTCCTTCAGGCGACTCTTGAAGGCGTTGCGACCGGAATGTTTGCCCAACACCATGCGGTTGGCACTCCAACCCACATCCTGAGCCCGCATGATTTCGTAAGTCTCGCGGCTCTTTAACACACCGTCCTGATGGATACCCGATTCGTGCGCAAAGGCATTGGCCCCCACGATGGCCTTATTCGGTTGCACGGCAAAACCGGTGATACTGGAGACCAGGCGCGAGTTACTCACGATCTGCGTGGTATCGAGGTGGTCCACGTTGCACGGGAAGATGTCCTTGCGTGTCTTCACCGCCATCACGATCTCTTCCAACGCCGCGTTACCGGCGCGTTCACCCAGGCCATTGATCGTACACTCCACCTGACGCGCACCATTCATCACAGCCGATAAGGAATTGGCCACGGCCAGACCCAAATCGTTGTGACAGTGCACGGAGAAGACGGCCTTATCGGCATTCGGTACCCGCTCGCGCAAGACGCGGATCAAATCACCGAACTGATGCGGCAGGTTGTAACCAACCGTGTCGGGAATATTCACGGTGCGGGCACCGGCATCGATCACCGCCTCCAGTACCCGGCAGAGAAAGTCGATCTCGGAACGACCCGCGTCCTCGGGGGAGAACTCGACGTCATCGGTGAAACGGCGCGCCATCTTCACGGCCTTGACCGCCTGCTCCACCACCTGGTCTGGCTCCATGCGCAACTTCATCTTCATGTGAATCGGCGAGGTGGCAATAAAGGTGTGGATGCGACCGGCCTTGGCATCCTTCAATGCCTCACCCGCGCGCTCGATATCCTTATCGAGGGCGCGCGCCAGGCCACATACACGGCTGTCCTTGATGGCACGCGCCACCGCCTGC
>JAHEDA010000086.1 GCA_024641445.1 Gammaproteobacteria bacterium | reverse complement strand
GAAGCCACATTCCAGCAGAAGTTTGCGCAGTGAAGATTCGTCATAAACTGTTTTGTGATAGAGCGTTTCCTGCCCGGAAAAGCTATCGATAGTCATCTTTCCATATAGCGGTCCCAAGATTTTGGCGATGTCTCCTGTCTGCTCATATACTTGTACTAGTGAAGGAAAGTCTGGTACAGCAAGCCTGAGGGTTCCACCCGGTGCCAATACGCGGCACCATTCAGCCAGCACTAGCCGTGCCTGGTCGCGATCGAAGTACTCAAACGCATGGCTGCAGTAGACCAGACTGGCTGAACCTTCCGCAATGAAGGGAAGGTGATCAATTCTTGACTTGTGATCGATATGCGGCATATCGCACAGATCGACGTGAACAAACCCAGAGATGTGACGATGCCAGCAGCCGAGATGCAACTTCGTCACAACCGCCTCCTATCTACGTCCGCGCCACCATATGGTCCATTCTTGATTTCCAGGACCTGGGTACCATCTTCCAAAATTTCATAACCATGCCCTCCATCAAGAAGGACCAGAATATCGCCAGGCTCGGCAATTAATTCCGCCACCTTGCAGTCCGAACTATCGTAAATATCAGCACGTAATTGACCTGTCCTTATATATAGTACTTCCTGAGTCCACGGCACTTCGCGTTTGGCCAGGTTGTGCCGATGTGCGGCCAGTGCTTTGCCTTTCTCATATCCCCAGGTACCGACCTGCTGGAAGTCTTCCGCTGGGGAAAAGAAATTCAGCCCATCCTGCCATGCACTCCGAGCAGGTATATGGCGAGCCAATACTCGCTCACCTTCTTTGATTTCAATGACTGACATTCACATGCTCCTTATACCATTCAACAGTTTCCCTGATTCCCTGCTTAAGATTGCGCGCAGGTTTCCATCCCAATAATTGCTGACCACGGGAACCCTCGACTGTCTTGTAGGGAGCGCCATCCGGTTTACTAGGATCCAGTACCAACTGACCTTCATAGCCGACGTAGTCCTTAATCATCTTAGCCAACTCAATAATGGACACGCCCTGGCCGATGCCGACGTTTACCGGGTCTAGGAAGGGCGGTGCATCCAAGCCACGCACCATCGCTTCAGCACCATCGTCGACATGCAACCATTCACGTACCGGCTTGCCAGTACCCCAGATGTTCACTTCGGGCAGACCTTGCTGTTGCGCGCGCACGATCTTCATTATCAAAGCACCGAGGGCATGGGAGCGTTCCTCCTCAAAATGGTCCTCAGGGCCGTACATATTTGACAGTATTAGGTTCAAGATATCCATGCCATATTGCTTGGCATAGGCCCATGCTCCAACCCAAGAGGCTTTACGCACGAAACCGTATACCAGTACTGACTCATGTAGCGGCCCGTTCCAGAACTCATCTTCACGGAAAAGGGTTGCCTGGGCAGGGTACGCGCAATTTGAGATCGGGTTGACAATGCGCACCACTCCAACCTCGCGTGCAGCTTCCAGCAAGTTAAGCGTCATTAGCAGGTTGTTATGAAATAATTCAGCTGGATGCTTATAGCCAAACTGTATCCCCCCTACATAAGCAGCACAATTAAGAACCTTATCAGGCCGAATTTCATGGAATAAACGCTTAGTTGCCTCGGCATCACGCAGATCAACCCGTTTAGACAAAGAGGTCGGTGTATATTCTATTCCTCGTTGATCCAGCAAACGACAGACACGCTTGCCGAGAAACCCAGTCGCGCCTGTAACGAGAATCATAACTCGCTCCCACCATAGCCTTCATTGTTGAGATCATAGTTAACCATGATACGCACCAATTGTTGAATAGATGTACTGGCTTTCCAGCCCAATTTTTCAGTTGCCTTGGCCGGATTGCCCCAAAGAAGATCGACCTCGGTCGGTCGGAAATAGAGGGGATCAACCTTAACCAATACACGCCCGCTCGCGACATCAATACCTTCCTCATCAACTCCTTTGCCACGCCATTCAAGCTGAATACTTACTTCAGCAAAAGCCATCTCGACAAACTGGCGAACTGTATAAGTTTCCCCTGAGGCAATTACGAAGTCGTCCGGCTCATCTTGTTGAAGCATTAACCACATTGCCTCAACATAGTCCTTCGCATAACCCCAGTCACGCTTGGCATCCAGGTTACCCAAGGACAAAATCGACTGGCGACCCTGGGAGATGCGGGCCACAGCTTTTGTGATCTTCTTGGTTACAAAGGTTTCCCCTCGACGTGGAGATTCATGATTGAATAAAATACCGTTGCAGGCATATAGACCGTACGCTTCACGGTAGTTCACCGTCACCCAGTATGCGTAGAGTTTTGCAGCTGCATAGGGCGAGCGGGGATGAAAGGGTGTGGTCTCGCTCTGTGGCGCTGTCTCTGGTAAACCGCCGAATAACTCCGATGTCGAAGCCTGGTAGAAACGGGGGTGTTGCCCAATATCTTTAATCGCATTCAGTAGGCGTATTGTTCCAACACCAACCACTTCCGCAGTATATTCCGGTACCTCAAAGGAAACCGCGACATGAGATTGAGCGCCCAGGTTATAAACCTCATCCGGGTTAATGGCAGATAGCAGGCTGTGCAGATTACTCGAGTCCGTCAGGTCGCCATGATAAGTGATAAACTGAGGGTGGTCGAATATGTGGTCTACGCGCTGAGTCGTAAAGACAGAACTTCGTCGGAGAGTCGCATGAACCTCATATCCCTTCTCAAGCAGAAATTCTGCCAGATATGAACCATCCTGACCCGTTACACCTGTGATAAATGCTTTTTTCATATTAACTCAATCTCTCCCTTAGGGATGAAATACCGACAGCAAGTATGGCGGCATCAGATAACGCAAAATATCAACCTATGGTGTAATTTTTGGATCAATTCACCCAGGAACGATTTTTTAGATGGTTTAAAACGGAATGTATGCTGAAGATATCTTGTCGTTTATACGATTGTGGAATTACCGAGTTACGAGCTGACGTGAATTGGGACAAGCCCTCGTCGTTCTTTGCACGATGCCAATCACTGCGCCAACCAAATAATAATAAAAAAAATCCATCTTGGAATAGTCATGTGCAATTCCACTAAATATCATTATTGCAAAAGTGTATGCAAGAGGCTTTTCTTCCTGCATCAGTGCTGACAACCTGGTAATCAAGGCATTGTTCAACCTGATATATTCCGCGATAAGCAAGATACCTAGCACGCCAAATGATGCCAGCAGTTCGCCAAACATTGCCTCCGCAGAATTCCAGATAACATTGAATCCATCTGAAATATATTCAGAAAACTCTGAAAAATTTGTTTGGTAGTTTGATAAAATATAATTTGAGTATTGATTTGCACCTAGCCCAAACGGGTTGTGATACATATTATACAAAGCAATCATGTAGGTAGGCAGCCTATCAAATTTGTTAATACTTAATAGCACGGCAACTAGCGATAATAACAAAATCCATGGGAGTAATAACACGAAAGCAGTAGGAAATTTCTTTTTATAAATAACAAGCCTCTTCACGACAAGAGCGGCAAGCAAGGCAATGAAGGCAGATGTACTCATTCTCATCGAAATAAGAGCTGGTGCAGCCAACAAAACAAACAGCCATAAATAAATACGCCTCTTACTTCCCGCAAGATAAAATATTGCCAAAAACAAGAAAACAGGCATTGTTCCCTTTGTGAATCCATAATCCAAGCCAGAAGCAAGAAAACCATTCGGCGACGTCGGTGGATTTTGGATAGCCGAAACATAAAGTATCAGCAATTCAACTAGCACAATAAGTAAACTCGTGCTGTTTAGAACTCTAAGCGCAGTATTCGAGAATTTCTGATTACGAAAAGATAAAGCGGAGATATTTACGATTAGAATATTTGACAGAAAAATTGCTGTCATGTACAAGTCAAAATACACTGAAAATAACAGGCTAGATGCACCCATTATCGCCATGAAGAGCATCACCCTGTTATTACTTAGGCGCATTGATAATATTGTCGCCAAGCCCGCCATGCTCACTGCCGAATAATTACAGACAGAAAGTAGGCTTGGATTCAATCTGATAGCCGGTGAGACATATGCAATTCCAAGCAGAAGTACGACTAATGAGATCCACTCCAGGCTGGAAAACTTCGCAATATCTTTATCACTATGTCTCAAAACAGCCACTCTGTCACTATTGATATAACCAGCACCGCTCTTTAAAAGGCCATTCATATAAGTCGCTTGAATTAATTTTCCAAAATGCTTTTAAGTTGGAAGATCCGTTTTATTTTCATAATGGTCAAATTGCATACGGCATTCAAACAGCCAGCATTAGGCTATCGACATATGATCTGGTATTTGGAACACCTATTTAGGCCTTTGGGTGTCAGGAAATAAGCATAATTGATCTTGGTTTTACTGCGTTTGAAATTGGCGGCTTTCACCAGCCCTTTTTCAATCAGGGCATTGAGGCAGTAATTTGTTTTGCCCAGACTGAGGCCCATCGCCTTCGCCAATGCCCGCTGGTTGAGGCTGGGATTTTGCTCTAGCAATTTCAGTAATTGGTAGCGATTTTCTTCGGTGAGGACCGGCATGTGTGCACTCGGTTGTGTCTATGGGTAGGCTGAGTTACGTCGTGGAGTCGTTCGTCGGAATGACGCAATTTGAATGTGTTGAGGAGCCTTTAACTGAGAATTTAATCATTATTTATAATCACGTTATGTCTGTGGCCGCTGTCCAAAAGGCACGCTACCGCCATGTCGTGTGATTATCACACAACACTAGCAACCAAAATTCCTCGGGCGATACCATTGCACATATTGCGAACAGTACTAACTAGTACTATCAATAAAAACAAGCATCGAGAACTTTTCAGTAAGTCATATTTACAGGCAGCTTTTTAACCACAAAAAAAGGGAAGGTCTAATATCGGTACCAAATTGCCCATACTGAATAACTCAATTAATCTAAGCAACACCTTGTGAGTTTCATTTCTATCATCAGTTAACCCCCACCCATCAAACCAGGATTTCTAATAACCAATTTATGCGATTAATTCACGTTTAAAACTATTAAAATAACACATATTTTTCTGGAATTTCAACCCGCGCAGGGTTCCCAACGATATCCAAGAGTAGAACGATGCGTTCTTTTCCTGTCCGCGCAATAAAAACCCCTTCATATCCTAAAAAAGGTCCTTCTTCAATTCTAACCACATCACCGATTGATACTCGTCTCTCAAGCAGTTGTATAACACCCTCATCATCACACCGTTGCTTAATTATCGAAATTAAATTATCCGGCAACTTCGCAGGCATCATGCCAAATGAAACAACTTTGCTCACACCTAGCGTTGAACGAATAGGCCCCCAATTGTCAGTTGATGTATTCAGGTGGATAAAAAGATAACGAGGGAACATGGGCTCTACCACTTCACCAGTACGGGCACGCAATTTTCTACGATATTTAATCATCGGTAGATAAGTCGTATAACCCTGGCGCTCAAGCTGCATTCGCGCCATTACTTCCTGTCGAGATTTGGTGTACAGAAGATACCATTCTCGCCCTGCTTGCTGCGTAGACATCAGTGATGACTCATCATTCAATCTGACGAGATATAGGTGGCTTATGGGCACTCTTCAGAAAAATCAGAATCATCCCAACGAAACCACCAAGAATTCCAGCCAATAACAAGATCAAGTACTTCTGTGGCTTAACAGGATGTTGCGGTAATATAACCTCACCTTCTTGCAAATACGGCGTGAATTTCTCAGGTATGAAATGAAGACTCAGTAATCTTTTTGACTCAAGCTGTTTATCACGCAATCCTATGATATACGCGTCATCAGACTTACGTTTTACCAGCGCACCGAGTTCAGCAGTTAGTGCCTTGGTTCCGCGCAAATAATCAAGACTCCTATCTCGAGCGGTCACAACGGTTACATCAGCACCTCCACGAGAGACGGCACCTGAGCGCATTAACATATTCTCAGTAACATTCAAACTACGAGCCAACTCGATATTCTTGCGTAAGCGTTCAATTTCATCCTGACGTGAATATTTAGCTTTATCACGCAGGTCGCCTATCTCAGACTGAATATTCAGCTCCCGGCGTTCAATTCTCTCTTTCACCACCTGCAACTTTTTTTCAACGTAATTGGTACTGACAAACTTTATATACTTAGCTAGTATATTTGCAGTTCTTGCCGCATCAATATCTTGATAGGCAACATCAACATACTCTACTGCAAGGTTCTGATCTTTGCTGAGCTTGAACGGGGTATCTTTAATAATCTTATCTTGACCATTAGCGTTAATAGAGAATAGTTCAGATTGGGATAATACAAAACGTCGCCATTGCTCTACCGAAGCTAGCTGGGCCTGGAATTCCTGAAACACATCTTTTGTATCAAAAATTGTAAATCGACTATCGGGCTCGCTCAATGAAAGCTGTGGCTGTGGCTGTGGCTGTGGCTGTGGCTGTGACTGTGACTGTGACTGACCATTACCATAAATCGTATTTGCGATTGGCACAAAGAGTCGCAGCTTAGCCTCAAAAGTTGACGGAATAACAATTAGATATACAATCGCAACAATTAGTGCCACCGCCGCACTTGATATAAGAATCAATTTATTCTCAACAATAAAATTGTACAAATCATAAAGTGAAATCTCATCATTCATCTCGCGCGCATCGTACTTCGTATGTTCCAACATTTACACAACCTCATCAGCCAACTCTCTCAGCAAAAAACAGTCCTGTTCAACCACATGCATATCTTCAAGTAATCATTTATAACGAATATGCAGCTGTTTATCCTAGACCTCCATCCATCCCGTTCGTAGTTTTCTGCACTTGTGATTTCCCAAACATACCCTTATCTGTCACAATCACATCGATCAAATCAATCGGGGTTACATCGAAGACTGGATTCCACGCATTAGCACCTTCGGCCGCAATACGTTGCCCATTCCATTCGAGGAGCTCACTATCCGGACGAGTTTCGATGGGAATTTCCTCACCACTCGAAATTGCCATATCAATGGTCGAGGTTGGTGCCACCACCATAACTTTTACACCATGATATTTTGCCGTAACAGCCAAATTATAAGTCCCAATTTTATTGGCGGTGTCTCCATTCGCAGCAATGCGGTCTGCCCCGACGATGACCCATTGCACTTTCCCCTGTTTCATCAACCAAGCCGCAGCGCTATCGGTATTAAGTTGTACCGGTATACCATCCTGTACTAACTCCCATGCAGTCAGTCGCGCTCCTTGTAGCCAGGGTCTCGTTTCGTCAGCGAAGACCTGGCAAATCTTGCCCTGGGCATAGGCAGTACGAATAACCCCCAGCGCTGTGCCATATCCACCCGTGGCAAGCGAACCGGTATTGCAATGGGTCAGCACACCCGAACCCTCTTCAATCAATTCCGCACCCAGCTCGCCCATGCGCCGATTGGCTACTATATCTTCTTCAAGAATCGTATGGGCTTCGGCCAATAATGCAGGCACCGGGTCACCCGTGATCGTCTCCATGGAACGTTGCATCCGCTTTAACGCCCACGATAAATTGACGGCCGTAGGACGGGATGCAGATAATGTGCCAATTTCAGCATGCATTGCCGCCTGCCAGGCCTCAGCCGACTTCTTTTGGTGTTGAATCGCCGCCAACACCACACCATACGCGGCGGTTATCCCTATCGCCGGGGCACCGCGAACGACCATATTGCGGATGGCGTCGGCAGTCTCTTGGGCGGTCGTGCATGAAAGTAGTTTTTGCTGCTGAGGAAGCAAACGCTGATCGAGCAGGTCCAGGTGATCATCCTGCCAGCGTACTGCTCGAATCGAGTCATGCTTGATCATAGTGCGAACGATACATGCCAAGATGATTTTTCACAAGTAGCGTAAATTTGCCGGTGTCCAATCGTCCACTTGTCGGATCAGGCTGTTCCCATTACTCTTGCGCGATGAAGATCGACACTTTAATACATGCCCGCTGGGTGATTCCCATCGAGCCACATGGCACTGTTTGGGAAAACTACTCTGTTGCGATCCATGCCGGACGCATTGTGGAGGTCCTTGCCTCCAATGAGGCGGGTAAATACCGGGCTGAAAACGTCCTTCACCTGGATAAACATGCCCTGTTACCTGGGCTCGTCAACGCCCATGGCCACGCCGCCATGAGCCTGATGCGCGGCCTGGCCGATGACTTGCCCCTGATGGACTGGCTCAACAATCACATCTGGCCGGCGGAGCAAAAATGGGTCAGCGCCGAATTTGTCCGTGACGGCAGCCTACTGGCCTGTGCCGAGATGCTGCGTAGCGGTACCACCTGTTTTAATGACATGTACTTCTTCCCGGAAGAGACCGCCCGCGCCGCCGAAGAGACCGGGATGCGCGCCGTGGTGGGACTCATCGTGATCAATTTCCCCTCGGCCTGGGCCCAGAATGCCGACGAGTACATCACTAAGGGCCTGGACCTGCACGACCAATTGCGTAACCACCCACTCGTGCGCACGGCCTTTGCCCCCCACGCCCCCTACACCGTTGCCGACGAACCCTTACAGCGTATCGTGACCCTGGTGGAGGAGCTGAACATCCCCGTGCATATGCACATCCACGAGACCGCCTTTGAGGTGGAGCAGGCCCTGCAGGAAACCCGCCAGCGGCCTCTCTCCCGCCTGAAGCAGCTTGGCCTACTCTCGCCTTATATGGTGGGTGTACACATGACCCAATTAACGGATGCCGAAATCGCCGACTATGCCGCCCACGCGGCCCATGTGGTGCACTGCCCGGAATCCAATCTCAAACTGGCGAGTGGTTTCTGCCCCGTCGATAAACTTCTCAAGGCCGGAATCAATGTCGCGCTCGGCACCGACGGTGCCGCCAGTAACAATGACCTCGACATGTTTGGTGAGATGCGCACCGCCGCCCTGCTGGCCAAGGCCGTCGCCGGAGATGCTAGCGCGGTGCCGGCCGAGATGGTCCTGCGCATGGCGACCCTGAATGGCGCT
>JAHEDA010000085.1 GCA_024641445.1 Gammaproteobacteria bacterium | reverse complement strand
GATACCCAGCCCTCTTGAACGAAAGGCACTCAGCGCTTGTGGGATGTACATGGCCAGGATAAAGGTGCCGGAGATCCCATATAAGTAGACGATCAGCGACTTCATGCTAGGCCCCTGCCACAGGCTGGTGCAGCCATTCCGCGACAATCCGTCCAGTGGCCGGATTAATCAAATAGCCATATGAACGATGCACGTTAAGCCCCTCGTGGTTGTGAAAGAAGTTGTAGATGTCACAACAGTGATCTTCAAGCGAACTTAACCGATGTTGCTCCAGCATCTCGTGAAAATCATCGTGCAGCCTCTGATCCAGCGAAGTGAGATCCCCCACGGCGGAGACGTTTATCCAATCATGAATAACGGCGGGATACCGCTCACGCAGCGGGGACTGCCAACCGAGCAGGTAACGTTGCACATAACGCATACCGAGAGGGCTGCCGATAGTGAGAAAGTCGAGCTTGCCAGGGTAACGGTCGTTCCAGGTCATCTCCCAAAAGGTATCGTAAGCAATGATAGAACCAAGGCTATGGCCAATCACCAGCACTTGTTTACCGGCATCCAGGAGTGGAAGGAGTTGTGACTTGATATAACTACGAATACGAAAGGCGATACCGCCGTCATTGCGAAAATATCGTCGCGTCTCTTGCACGCTATCGCGGACCTTGGGGTCGGGAACCAGCGGTATCAGAAACTGTGCAATATCGATCAGGTTGTATAAAACGAAGGCCAGCTTCAAACGCCAGGAGTTGGCCTGATGAATATCCTCCGGCGAGGGACCGTGAGTATGCAGGAGCTGATCGATCCAGGGTAGGTCGGCACTGATGTCCTTTGCGGTTTCATAAAAAAGATGATTCCAGTCGGCGAGGTGAAACTGCGCGTAGGGCAAGGCCATCGCCGTCGGGTCGGCACGCCGTAAGCCCTCTCCCAGGCAACGCCAGAGCTGCATTTTATGCAGGTCGTGAGGGGGTTTTGGGTTCTTCCCCGGGATATACAGGATGTGTTTTTCAGGTAGAGACATGGCCGTACCAATGATCATCGCTGACAGAGAGGATTTACACTATCACCGAGGTGAGCTGCGCGAATAGGCCCCCCCTTATATCCAAGCATTTTAATCGGGAATAGGCTGCCGCTCACACTATACCGTCTTCCCGAGCCCATTCAGCCTGATTGAGTGCACCAGCGAGGATTTAGCCCTATAGTTTTAACTGCCAAATCCCGATAACTCATTCACACTTCCGACACTGTGTTCAGCCTGCTGAACAACAATAATAATGAGGGGTACTACTCCATGCGTAAATTAACGGTTTGGGGCCTGATGTTGTTTCTGGTCATGGTCAGCCTAGGTTATGCCGCCGGGTCGATATGGCGGGGCAACAGCTTTTCTGATC
Source organism: Gammaproteobacteria bacterium (assembly GCA_024641445.1). Lineage (GTDB taxonomy): Bacteria > Pseudomonadota > Gammaproteobacteria > UBA6429 > Thiohalophilaceae > JAHEDA01. Next base: position 7,619 of record JAHEDA010000085.1, on the reverse strand, counting down.
CGCACAAGCTCATGGCCATGCCTGAGGGTTGGGCGTCTCAGGCCACCGCCTATGAAAAGGGGCTGGAGGATGCAGACCTGGTCGTGTCGTTTGGACAGCAGACCTACCCCGCCCTGCATGAGGAGGTCGAGCGCTACGCCAAGCAACATGGCCTAAAGATCGTTATACAAAGCGGGACCTGTGGCATCTCTGCGGGGAAACTTCTGCATAAGAATATCGACAGTGGTGCGTTTTGCTGCCCACCGGGCGAGACGGATCGCCTGCCGGGGCTTGAGTATCACACCATTGCCATCTCGGCGATTGCCGTATTCGTGAATAGCAAAAATCCACAGGACAATGTGAGTACCGCAGAGGCGCAAGAGATCTTCCATGGCAAGATCCGCAATTGGAACGACCTCGCCCCAAAGCAATCGCTGAATGAACCGATAGCAACGGAGGCACGACTTCACTGCAAAGCCCGCCCAGGTCATTGGACTCTATTGCTGAGCAAGCAAGAGTTGTTTAGCCCAACCTTGAAAGAGGTCGGGGTGATCCCTGACCTGGTCGCCAAGGTCGGGCAGGAACAAAACGCGGTGAGTATCGAGACACCGTTTATGATTAATACCTACAGTAAACCCGGTACGGTAAAAATGCTTACGCTGGACGGTCATGCCCCGACCGAGACGAGCTATGTAGCGTCGGGTAAGTATCCCTTCTATCGGACGTACAGTCTGACGACCTGGGGTCAGGGCAAGGCCAAACGCGAGCAGACAATGCAGCTCATCACCCATCTGCAAAACTACATTGAGCAAAATCATCAACGTTACGGTATGGTGCCCGTCTCCATGCTCAAGGCCGCAGGATGGAAGTTCCGTGGCGACGAGTTAATCGGTGAACCAACGGGGCAGTCACTGGCACTCCTGCCACCGGCAAACGAGTAGGCAAATTCCTCACCATGTTCAGCAGGGCCGGTCTCACGCTCAAGATGTTGATCCTCACCGCCATGCTCGGCATGGCGATCTGGTTTATCTCGGACAGCTATCAGACTCGCACCCTTAGCGCCCTCTTTAATGAAAAACTTGCAGAGCGTTTTAGTCTCCAGGCGCAAGAACATCGCACACGATTTGATCGCTATGTGAAAATATACAGTCAGGCGGCAAAACTCCTGGCGAGCGCAGACCAGCTACACGATTATCTCAACACTCCAGCATGGCGACACGATACAAGCACAAAACCGAAATTTTACGATGAGACCCCGGCGTGGATGCCGGAACACTCGGTCCTGCGCCCCTTTGTCATGCCGCGCTATACAATCCTGCTGGATGCACACCGGCGTGTGCGCGAGGTCTATAACTGGGACCGCAGCCTGCCCTCACCCAAAGTCATGCCACCTGGCCCACTGCTAATGACCCTGGCCACGAATCAGAGTTACCTGACCAGTCTGGATGAGCAACCCTATTTGGTAACGGCGGAACCGGTAAGACAACACGGTAAACAAATTGCCACGCTCGTACTTGCCTCACCATTAGACAGTGAATTCATGGGTGAATCACAGACCCTATCGACGACTCGCTACACGGTAGCGTTATTGGCCGAGGACGATGAGACCATTCTTGTTAGCAGTGACCCAAGACTCATACCCAACGGAGCGAAAATTTCCGAGTTGAGTGGTGTATATGAGACCGTCGGTAAGGGTTTCTTCGATTATGGCTCCTCTGACTTGGTAATTCGTTTTGTCTCCTTCATCCCTCTACAAGAGGTGCATGACCTGACCAGGGCCGTGCTTAACAAGGCACGTCAGCAACGCTCTGTCGCCACGACGGCCTACGTCATTGCCTTTATGTTGATTATGTTTTATCTGACCCGCCGCCTTCGTGGCATGACGGATCGTGTAGTGGATTTCTCACGTCGCATGGCCATTCAGCAACCACAGGTGAAAACCAATGATGAGCTGGATCTTTTGGAGGACCGCTTCAAGATACTGGTTAGCGCAATCAAGAGCGAGACCGAGGCACTGGAGTATCAGGCCTCACATGACCCGCTCACCGACCTGCCGAATCGCAAGATGATGAATGATCGTCTACAGAGCGCCCTGCTCAAGATTCGATATAGCAGGTTGCCCCTTACCTTGATTGTAAGTGACCTGGACCACTTCAAGGAGATCAACGATACCCTGGGCCACCACATTGGTGACCTGGTATTGCAGCAGGCCGCTGAGCGTTTGTATAACACGGTACGTAAGGCTGATACGGTGGCGCGCCTTGGCGGTGACGAGTTCAGCGTTCTGCTCCCGGATACCAACATCGAGCAGGCTCAAAAGATTGCGCAGCAGATTGTCAGCGTCTTTGCGATACCCTTCGTCGTTGAGGGACACAATCTCAACGTCGGAATCAGTATTGGCATTGTTGAATCACCGGCGCACGGTGACGATGTCAATATCTTGATGCAGCGTGCCGACATCGCCATGTACGACGCCAAGCATGGTAATGAGAATGTCGCCGTTTACAACCCCAACACCGATACCCACCATGTGAGCCGATTGGAGCTGATGTCGGAGCTGCGCACCGCCATCAATGACAATGCCCTCGACCTTTACTATCAATGCAAGCGGGATATCCAGACTGGTAAAATTATTGGTGCCGAGGCCCTGCTGCGTTGGAACCACCCCGACCGCGGCATGATCCAGCCTGATGACGTGATCCCACTGGCGGAACAAACGGGCCTGATTCGACCTCTGACGCACCTGGTGCTAAACAAGGCGCTGCAAGAGTGTGCACGCTGGCGTGAATTGGGGCTGGACCTTTCGGTTGCGGTCAATCTCTCGGTACAGTGTCTGCATGACACCTCACTTACCATGAGTCTGCGTAAGCGACTGCGTGAATACAATCTCCCCGCCAGCAGTTGCGTCCTGGAACTGACTGAGAGTGACATCATGGTCGATCCGATTCGTGCCAAGTCCATCCTGATGGAGCTGCACTCAATCGGCATTCGAATCTCGGTAGACGATTTTGGTACTGGTTACTCCTCACTCGCCTATCTTAAGCAGTTGCCGATAAGCGAAATCAAGATTGATCGCTCTTTTGTAATAGAGATGTTGGCCGATGACAATGATAAGGTCATCGTGCGTACCATCGTTGACCTGGCCCATAATCTTGGCATCTCTGTGGTCGCCGAGGGCGTGACCTCACTTGAGGCCCTGAAACTGCTTGAGACACTAACGTGTAATACGGCCCAGGGGTATTTCATTAAGGAGGCCTTGCCCCCTGATATCCTGGTGGCCTATTTGCAGGACCCCGCTACCAGGGTGGCAAGGTTTACAACCGATACCGTAAAGACCGAACCAAGCCGCCAGACGCACGATGTCCCCTCGCACTGGCTCAAAAACTGAGCCCCTTTCCCAATTACCCTACTGCATAACGATCTCATACGGTTGTGGCCGGGGCTAACCGCTACCGCATCGGGTATACTGGCGCGCTCAAATTCAGCACAACCAAGGAAATCCCATGCGACCCAGTGGCCGTCAACCCCATCAGATCCGCGACATCCGTATCACCCGTAACTACACCAAGCACGCCGAGGGCTCGGTGTTAGTGGAGTTTGGTGACACCAAAGTAATTTGTACTGCAACCGTCGAGACCAAGGTGCCGGGATTTTTAAAGGGCCAGGGCCAGGGCTGGGTGACGGCGGAGTATGGCATGTTGCCGCGCTCTACTGGTTCGCGCATGGGGCGTGAGGCGGCCAAGGGCAAACAGGGGGGTCGTACCATGGAGATTCAGCGATTGATAGGACGTTCCCTGCGCGCCGCAATGGACATGAAAAAGCTTGGGGAGAACACCATCACCATCGACTGCGATGTTATTCAGGCCGATGGTGGCACCCGTACCGCCTCGATAACAGGCGGTTTCGTGGCACTTTCCGACGCCGTGAATTACATGCTCAAGAACAAAATTCTTAAAGAAAGCCCAATCGCACGGCAGGTTGCCTCCATCTCGGTTGGTGTTTACAAGGGTGTGCCAGTAGCTGACCTCGATTACCCCGAGGATTCAGATTGCGAGACCGATATGAATGTCGTGATGGATGATCAAGGTGGCTTTATTGAGATCCAGGGGACTGCCGAGGGTGCCCCCTTCAAGCCTGAAGAACTCAACGCCATGCTTGCACTGGGTAAGGATGCGATTCAGCAGCTCATCACCAAGCAACGCGAAACCCTCGCCTAATCGGTAACACTACTATGCATCAAAAGATCGTTCTCGCCAGCAACAACAAGGGTAAGGTACGCGAGTTTAATCAATTGCTCTCTGGGCTCGACATGGAGGTTGTGCCGCAGAACACCTTTGATATACCCGAGGTCGATGAGACCGGTCTGAGCTTTGTTGAAAATGCTATTTTAAAGGCACGCAACGCCGCCGCCCACAGTGGCCTGCCCGCGATTGCCGATGACTCCGGTCTTGAAGTCGATGTGCTGAATGGCGCGCCCGGTATCTATTCCGCACGCTTTGCCGGTAAAGGTGCAAGCGATGCCGACAATCTGCAAAAGCTATTGCGCGACATCAAAAACGTACCGGAGGCGCAACGCACAGCCCGCTTTCAGTGTGTACTGGTCTACATGCGACACAAAGATGACCCCACACCAATCATCTGTCAGGGGACCTGGGAGGGTGTGATTACGCAGGCGCCACAGGGTGAAAATGGTTTCGGCTATGATCCGATTTTCTATGTCCCCACACACCACTGTACCTCGGCCCAACTCACTCCCGAGCAAAAGAATGCCCTGAGTCATCGCGGTCAGGCACTACAAAAACTCCTCGTTGAACTCAAGCAGCATTAGCAGGGCGCGTCCAATGGGCACGTTCAACTTCACCTCGCTGCCACCGCTCTCGCTCTACATTCACTTTCCCTGGTGTGTGCGCAAGTGTCCGTATTGTGATTTCAATTCACATGAGATGAAGACCCCTCTGCCTCAACGCGAGTACGTGAAGGCACTGCTTGCAGATGTAGAACAAGACCTGCCACTCATGTGGGGTCGGCGGGTGCAGAGCATCTTCATGGGCGGTGGTACACCCAGTCTGTTCGACCCCGAACACATGAATACGCTACTCACAAGACTGCGCGCGCGCCTGAACCTTGCGCCGGAGATCGAGATCACCCTGGAGGCCAACCCCGGCACCGCCGAGGCGGCGAAGTTTTCCGAGTATCGTGCGATTGGGATCAACCGCCTCTCCATTGGCGTGCAGAGCTTTAATAATGATGCCCTGCAACGCCTTGGCCGTATTCATGATCGGCGTTCCGCGATCGCCGCGATCGAGATGGCGCACGATGCCGGGTTTGATAATTTCAATCTCGACCTCATGTTTGGCCTGCCACAGCAATCCCTGGCGCAGGCACTTGAAGACGTACACACCGCGATTGCCCTGCAACCCACGCACTTATCCTATTACCAGTTAACCCTGGAACCGAACACCCTGTTTCACCGCCAAGCACCGACGCTACCGAATGACGATACGATCGCCGACATTCAGGAACACGGGCAAGCCGCGCTGGCTGAGGCGGGTTTTGCCCAGTATGAAATCTCTGCCTATGCCAAGGTCGCCAGACAATGCCAGCACAATCTCAATTACTGGCAGTTTGGCGACTACCTCGGTATAGGCGCCGGGGCGCACGCCAAACTCACCAGTGCCGCCACCCAAACGATAGCCCGCTACTGGAAGGTCAGGCACCCGCGCGAATATCTTGAGCAGGCCTTCAGTGATCGGCGCTTTGCGGGTCAGCGCGATCTGGGTGAGGCCGAGACGGTGTTGGAATTCATGATGTTTGCCCTGCGCCTGAATCAGGGATTTACCGAAGAGGTCTTCAAGACCCACACGGGTCTGAGTCTGGCCGTTGCCGAAAACGCACTTCAGCGCGCGAGTGATAAGGGTTTGCTGGAGCGTGATGCCGCCGCTATTCGCCCCACCGCGGCGGGTCTGCGTTTTCTGAATGACTTGCTGGATATTTTCATGCCGGATGGGCCCGGCGATGACAAGGTGGACGGACGTGCCTGAGCCAAAACAGTATTCGCCGATCTCGTGCGCCTCGCACAGCGAGATCGAGCTTGCGATCATGCGGCGTCAGCGTCTCAGGCTTGGCTGGTGCATCCCAGGTGAGGACATGCAGGTGCTGGAGTGCTTGCCGATGGATATCCTCTCGCAGTCCGGCGAAGAATTCTTAATCGTGGAGGACACGGCGGGGCTGCGCCACCGACTTCGGCTGGATTATATCGGTGAGCTAAAGGCAATATAAATCTATCTCGCTGCACCTAACTAAACATTGCCTCCAACACCGACAACTCATCTTTGTGTTTTAGCAACATGGCGTCAATTCCCGCGACGTCCAGATATTCCATTTTTAGTTTCCGCAGCGCCGGTATCATGGCGCTATGTTGTGATGAGGGCTCGATTGCCAGTTTTTGCTTCATGCACCAGCGTGCCGCGAGCACGATATCGCAAAGATCGGGCTTGTCCTCGCCGACTCGTTGCCAGTCACCACTCTCCTCAACGGCCTGGATAAACTCACCGCCGAAGCCCCACTTGCTCAGGATCATTCCACCTACGATGCGATGTAACTTGTGAATGAGGGTGTCGATGGGAAAGTCATCTCCCCTCTCCGCCTGTTTGGGTACAAGCTGGTTTAACAAAGACAGGATACCGATCTCATTCAGTAATCCCGCCAGCAGGGCTGAGTCCGGGTCCGTAAAGCGCATTTCACGTGCGATGACAAAACAGTATTTGGCGCGCTCAACCCCGTCCGCATAGACCTGTTTCAAGTGTCGGCGAATGTCCGGGACGGCATCCCGGAACATCCCCAATACCGCATGTGCCGTTACCAAGTACGAAATCTTGCCTAGCCCCAGACGTCCGATGGCCTCATGCAGTGTGGTAGCAGGATAGTTGGCACCGAACATGGCGGAATTTGCGTGATGCAGCAGCTTTGCCGCCAGGGCCGGGTCCTGCGCGAGAATGGCCTCAAGTTGCCGAGACGAGGTATTCGCATCCGCCACGGCGTGGCGGACGCGTTCTGCAATCTCGGGCATGCCGGGTAATTCAATTTGATCGCGCTGATATTCACCAAGGATTTCCTGAAAGATGTCACCCTCGACGTTGTCCATCTCTACTTCGGTGAGACTAACGCCATTACGTGACTCCTGCTTGCTCAACTCGTCATAGAGTCTGCGGTCAAACCGTACTATTTGTGTCTCCGTGTCGATCACGACGACATTCGCGGCACGCGCAGCAAACAGGTGGTTGTCCTCTTCGGTACCCCGCAGGCTATGGCCGCCGCGGTCAAGAATGCGTACGACCCCTTTGGTGGCATAGATAAGCCAATGGTGATTCTCTTCGGCATGGAGCCTCGCCCCCGCCTTGAGCGTCTCGAACTTGGCCTTTTTCAACAGGGCAACGCGCGACGCAGTCTTGAGATTTGCGATCGGCACAAAGGTATTCATAAAGTCTGTGTTGATGTGATATTCAGAGTGTTTTGTGTTTGTGGACATATTGTTTCACTGGCAGGGCCATGGCTGTTGGGTTGCCTCAAAGTATAGGAAGGCGCAGTCTTGCCGCCAGTAAAGCCTGTTACAGATTGTTACAGACACACAAATACACGTG
>JAHEDA010000084.1 GCA_024641445.1 Gammaproteobacteria bacterium | reverse complement strand
CCTGCCGTAGGTAATACTCGAGACGTAGACAGGAAGATTGTCTGGCCCAATGCGGTTGCGGTCAATTTGCTCCTGCAAAATACTCTCTGTCAGACCCTTGCTGAAAAATGCACTGGGTGTTTGAGGTAGGTCGACGGAGACTGTGAACATTTGTTGGGTGTACACGGCCATAATCGTTGACTTCTCCGCGCTTGCACTTGCCTCCAGATTGGCCTTGATTGAGGCCCCTTGATAGTTCGCCGAGAAACCTGCACTTAGGGATGCCTCTGCGAGCGAGTGATAGTCAACCTGATTGAAGAAAATCTTGCTGCCTGCACGGTGGCCTGCATCACTCGCAGCCTGAATCAGTGATCCAACCGCCTGAGTGACTGTCGATAGACTCGGCGTGTCAACTGTTCGGGTGTTGCCATCCGTCAAGAGATCAATGGATATCGCCATCGGTGCGCGCTCTCGAATCGGGAGTTCAGCCAGGCTGCCAATGCCTCCAACATATCCGTTTCCCTGCAAGAGTGCGCCGGGCCACAATATTTCAACATCAGGATTTAACGTGACCACCTTGTCCGGTGTTCGCGTCATGGAGTAAGGGGTTTTCGTACAGTTGTAAGTGGTATTGCCGACCTTTTCCTGTGTCTGAGTAGAGTCACCAACGGCCTTATCAGCGTCAACGAGTTCTGGAGAATAATCCTTCCAGCTCGGTAAAGAAGAAATATAGCCGTTGATATCCGCGAGGGTTTGATTGTCTCCACCCCCGCTACCGCCACCACCGCAGGCGGTGAGTGTTGTGGCGCTTGTGGCGAGTAAAAGAAGAAAAAATATATTCCGTGTTTTCGTTTTCATGTCTAACTCCTTGTTGTTGGTTGTTTCTAAGATTCAACGTCGTATCCTGCGGTCATCTCATTACCCAGAATGTTTGTAATTACCCGCCGTAATTCATTTGGCGCGAGGCAGTTGGAGAGTACGAAGATATTTGTATCGATAAAACGGTCTGGTCTGAGTGCATGTTCATAACGAAGGAGAATTGCGGGAATTGGATATTCGTAGCCAGAACGTATCTGCTTTACTAACTCAATTCCGGATATGCCATGCGCACCCTCAAGCGGTAGTAAGAGTAGTGCCGGACGTTCAGTGTTTGGAATATTCAGTCTTTTTAAATCATCGATGCCGACTGCGGTAACAACCGTGAGGCACATGCCTTCAAGCAATAACGCCAATCCCTTAAGGACCTGTGGGTCATTCTCCATGACGAAGACGCGCATAGGTTGCGAGGACATATATTCCATTACCTTATTGATGAAAGATGAAATTACTTTAGTGGAGGCGGCGCAGTTGGGGTATGCGCCATACCGGCTAGTCTTAGGACTAGTGACGAGACGAATGGACTAGTCCATCTCGATAAGATGGTTAAATAGTCGCTAGCGGGCCGCTGACCCGAGTTGTTGCAGGGAAGCTGCAACAGACCTTCGCTATGAGGCGTGGGATTTTAATCGCTCGGGTGAACGGAAGGGCACCCATTGGTGTGAGACTGCTCTCGCCCACGCAGACCTGCGGTAGGCCACGAGGGGTATGGCCCTGATGGCGTATTTTGCGGGCTTGAGTATAGAAGGTGTTAATTGCCTACAGGATTGATCGCACAAGCTTTCTGATCACCATCCTTGACTGACTTCCTTCGTGCAGGGTATCTACCTCCATATTGAAACTGCAACGCTCGCCCGTGGGTGTCACAACGGTAAGGTCGTCAATCGCGGCGGTGGATGCCATCCGATGCCGCGCATAGGCGGGGCCATACCTGCGCGGTGGCAGACGCGTCGTGATCAGGGCCTCGATATTCACACTGCCCTGGATGTCACCGAGAGGTGAGGCAGTGGACCACACCGCCTCCGGGTGAAACAAACTGGCCACGCCGCTGCCATCACGCCTGTCGACACAATCGAGAAAGCGCATCAGGAGCAATCGCCTGGAGTTTCGCGCGGCGTAGCTGGTATGCAGTAAAGCATGTGCACGAGGGGAATTCGGCGCCTGCAATTCCGTTGCATACAATTTTTGCACGTCCTGATTTTCATACGAGCGTCGTCGCGGCGCCTGTTTGTCTATCGCATAAATGGCCTGCATGCGTTTCTCAAGAATAAGCGGGTCGTCGGATTTTGGTTCGCCACCACCACCCAGACACCCGCCCACACAGGCCATGACCTCAATGGCGACGTATTCATTGCGCCAGATTTCGGTCTCCAGCATACGCTGCGCGGCGGCGATACCATTGCAGATGGCGACCCTGCCGATGCCGGGGACCTCGGCGGTCTTGATCCCCTGGCTTATCCCGCGAAGTTGCTGCCACTCCAGTGTCAGTGCATTTTCCTCATCGATGAAATGGGAGGCGGTACGCACCATCGCCTCCATCACCCCACCGGATGCGCCGAAGATCTGCCCCGCGCCGGTACTTTCACCCAGTGGATTATCAAAGTTTCCCGCTTCCGATAACGCGCCAAACGCAATCCCGCGCGCCCGGATCATTCTGGCCAGTTCGCGCGTGGTGAGGACATGGTCGATATCACCCGCGACACCCGGACGCATGGCCTCATCTTTCTTGGCGGTGCAAGGCATCACACTGACCACGTAGGGTTCGGTCTTGCCCTCGGCGAAGTCAGCACCCAGTGAACGCGCGAAGGCACCCCGTTTGGTGAGGGCGCCGTGCATTTGCTGCGGGGATTTTGTCGTGCTCAGGTGTGGCAGAATATCAGGTCGATTGATCTCCACCCAGTTCACCCAGCCCGGGCAGCAGGAGGTGAATAGCGGCAGTTTCTTTTTCTCCTTGAGACGAGTCAAAAACTCGGTGCCTTCTTCCATGATGGTCAGGTCTGCCGCAAAATTGGTATCGAACACGTAATCAAAGCCCAGTTGGCGCAGGGCATTGATCATCCTGCCCGTGCTCACGGTGCCCGGTTTCATGCCGAACTCTTCACTGATGGCGATACGCGTGGCGGGTGCAACCTGTACCGCAGAGACCCGTCGCCGGGCATCCAGGGTGTGCAGCACCTCGTGCCAGTGTGGGGTCTCGATCAAGGCCCCGACCGGGCACACCAGCGTGCATTGGCCGCAGGAGATACATTGGGTGTTGGCCAGGGATTGATCGAACACGGTGACGGGCAGGCGGTCCGAGCCACGCTCGGCAAATCCAATCACGTATTGTTGTTGTCCCGCTTCGCCACAGGCCTCGACACACAGACCGCATTCGATGCACTTTGAGAGGTCGCGCCAGATACTCGGCGAGGTGTGGTCGGTCAGTACATGCTCCGGGTGTTCCCGCGAACCCCGTGGGATCTTTTCCCAGTGCTCTTCTAATTGATACTCACTGACCAGGCTCTGCAACTTGCAAGACCCGTTTACTTCGCAACGTATGCAGTCGTTGGGGTGGCGGGCCAGCAGCCATTCGAGATCGGTTTTGCGAAATTCCTGTAGTTCCGGGGTGTCGGTCACGACCACGTCACCGTCTTGCGCCTGCGCCTTGCAGGCGGGTTGGGGCCGGGCCTGACCATTCACATTGACCAGGCACATCCGGCAAACGGCATGGGACGGTAGTCGAGGGTAGTGACAGAGCGTGGGGATATGCACACCTGCTTGCCTGATGGCGTCGAGCAAGGTCGAGCCATCATTAATTTCCGCCGTTCTTCCATTAACCGTAAGCTTGATCATGTTAAGCGGCTACCAAAGGTGTTTTGAGGATGCTGGTTGCTGGCAGAAAATTAATACTATGTATTCCTGTTGTAAATGCCTGATAAGAAGCCTCTGTTAATGACGGAGGAGATGCGCTGGATCTACATCATACTCTTGAATCAGGAGTCGATTTCGAGAGAGTTAACCATGTCTGATAATGTATTACTTGCCTGGTGAGATCAATATATGGTTATTCGTGTGTTCATTTAACCTGAATAGATTTGTTGGAAAAAAGGTTGGTGGGGCATGTCACTAATACAACCCAAATCCATTGTCTTTCATTGGTATAAGAATCCTGATTTTCATCAGTAATTCACCTGTCGATATTTGCATTGTTGGCACGCGTTAACGATTAATGCATATGGTTTTCTGTCTTTTGTTTTACTGGTCGGGACCTTTTTCTGAAAGGATGCGTCATGACAAGTATGCGTTACTTGATTCATAAATGATTCGGGCGAAACGTAAATGGTGGTCATGAATAAACTTTAACACGAAGGAGTATGCAGTGATGGAAGACAAAAAACTTGTAGTAATAGTGACGAATGGATTTGACGATGAACGTTCATCTGTGGCATGGAGTGTTGCAAATGGCGGAATTGCCTCAGGCTATCAAATCACCATGTTTCTGGTTAGTTCAGGGGTTGATTGGGTACGGAAGCGTGCGGCAGATGTTGCGCGTTTAAATCCACTAGACCCACCTATTAAAGAACTGATCAATAACGTGATTGAGAGCGGCGGTTCCATTATGGTGTGCCCGCCTTGCGCAAAAGTGCGTGGTTATGAGTTGGAAGACTTTATTGATGGTGTCCAACTTGCAGGTTCTACCGCCATGCTGGGTGTCGTGAGTGAAGGCGCCAAGACGTTGACGTTTTAGTTATGTACACGGTCCCGGAAATACTGGATATTTCCGGGACCTATACCTGAAAAAATGCGTCATTACTAATATGTACGATTCGGGATTACGGTAAGGGGAAGGGATGATGTGTGAACTTTTTGCAATGAGTGCAAATCAGCCAACAGATGTTGAAAAGTATCTGTCACTACTGATGCCAAGGGGGGGCAAAACTGGCCCACATGCCGATGGCTGGGGAATTGCCTACTATGAAGGTCGCGCCTCACGCGTGTTTAAGGACGCCGCCCCTGCCGCCGAGAGCCGTTATCTCGCGATGCTGGCACGGGCTGGGCTGAAAAGTACCTCAGTCGTGGCGCACATTCGCAAGGCAAACCCATCGGTTATAGGGCGTGCCACAGCTAATACGCATCCCTTTGAGCGTGAATGGAACGGGTACTCATGGGTATTTGCCCACAATGGGAAGCTGCCAGGAATCGAATCACTGAAACCACAACGCTACTCACGCTTTCAACCACTGGGTGGCACTGACTCCGAGCAGGCCTTTTGCCGGATTATGAATGTGCTGTCACGGAACATTATGTGGGGTGAGTCAACAACTTCGGAACGTATCATTGAGGTGGTTCGACCCGTGGTGAAGCAACTTTCAAAACTTGGTGAATTCAATTTTATCCTGAGTAACGGTGAGTATACACTGGTGCACGCTCATACCAATCTGCATGCATTGGAGCATTCAGCCGGGACTAGCCACAACGCAATTTGCGTGCTGGCGACCGCGCCACTGACTGATGAAGCGTGGCAGGCACTGGCGCCTGGCTCTATCCATGTGTATAAGGCTGGTCGAACAGTAGGGATGCTTGATGCCTGATATAACGTTGATAAAAGACTTCTTCAGTCGTGGCATAGAAGAAAATATGCATTCACTCTATGCCATCGCATTGAGGTTGACCCGCAATGCAGCTGATGCTGAGGACCTTGTTGCAGATTGCGTCATAAAGGCATGGAGTGCCATCCAAAGCCTGGAGGACAAATCGCGCTTTCGACCATGGATGTTTCGTATTCTTCACAATTGCTTCATCAGCAATTATAGAAAAAAATCCGTCCGTCCCACTGAGCTGACCTATTGCGAGGAGTGCGGTGATGATGCGGATGATGATATAGCCTCATTGCTAATCGAGCAGCCGAATGAATTTCTCTGCTGGTGGGCCAACCCGGAACGGGAGCTAACCAACCAGTTGCTGGGTGAAGACATCTCCGTGGCGATTGATGCTTTGCCAGAGGTATTTCGTATCACTGTGTCACTGATAAGTGTAGAAGGCCTGTCGTATGACGAGGCGGCAGAGGTGCTGGAGGTTTCTCCCGGGACGATTCGTTCCCGCATGAATCGGGGGCGAACCCTGTTGCAAAAGGCGCTGTGGCAACATGCCAAAGATGCCGGATTGATTAAAGATGTAGCGATGATGGAGTGTAAAAGTTATGAGTGACAAGTCAAATATCCCCGAAATTACCGATAGTGACTGTCTGGCGGCCATGGATCACCTGTATGCCTATCTCAATGGAGAATTGAAAGACAAGGAAAAACATGCCCTGGTTGAGCACCATCTTGGCCACTGCAAGAGCTGTTTCAGTCGGGCCGAAATGGAGCGCCAGATCAATTCGCGATTGAAGGCATCGGGTGTGAAGGAAATGCCAGAGACCTTACAGAAGCGCCTGCGCGGTATCCTGGATAAATTTTGACTGGGCCACGACGATGAAACCATGGCAATGTTGTGCCGCACTGATGCTGAGCTTTATCCCGGTATTGGCCTGTACCGTCGAGGCACAGACGTATCAACCGGCAAAGGTGGCCTACGACCTTTCTGCCAGTAGTGCGCAAGAGGTCAATCACCTCTTTGATCGCATCGGCTTGTTACAAAATTTTTACGACAACAATTCTTTTGAGGCATCCATCGTGGTGGTTGTGCATGAAGGGGCCATTCCACTCCTGGCAAAGCGTAATGCAGCGGTTCACAAAGACCTATTACAGCGGGCGGCCAGCCTGGTACTGGGAGAGATCATTCAATACCGGGTGTGCCTGGCCTCGGCCAGAATGCAGGGATTCAGTGAGAAGGATTTTCCCGACTTTGTGCAGCTTGTCCCGATGGCCGATGCCGAACTCATCAAGCTGCAACATCAGGGCTATGCCTATTTACGCTGAACCTGCCTGTGTATCGATACGGAGCTTGGCGGTTTGTTTCTCTGGAGGATCGCCGGCAGGATAATAGCCCTTTTGCTATTATCCCGTCGGTGCTATTACGCACATGGCTTATCGGGGATGTAACCACCCCGGTAGTAATGCGTAGGGGTCCACCTTGATGGTCTGGTTGTAGGGTATCTGGTGCTTGTGCATGAGCTTGTCAAAGCGGCCATCATTGATGCGGTCGAACAGGTCTGTGCAGCCCCCAATGAATTCGCCACCGAAATAGATTTGCGGCAGGGTCTTCCAGTTGTTCTTCTTTTCCAGAACCGTGCGCATCTTTTTGCCGCGGTCGCTTTCCATGTATTCGACGGAGTCGAGGTCAACAGACTGATACTTGACGTTGTACTTGTCAAAGATCTTCCTCACAGACCAGCAGAACTCACACCACTCCAGCGCAAACATCACCACCGGTTCCTGTTGGTTGGCAATCAACTTCGCGACTTCGGTGATGGCGGTCTCGTCGAGTTCAACTTCTTCCTCCTCTGTTTCATCAGCCGGGGTGTCGACATCAAAGCGGAACCCTGCCGTGGAGGTGGAGATCGCAATCTCTTCTTCATTCATGTCATTGGAGACATTGTCAAATAACGGGGTGGAGAGATAGCGCTCACCCGTGTCTGGCAGCATGACGAGTATATTGGTTCCATCCGGTACCGTCTCCGCGAGTTCGAGCGCCGCCGCAAAGGTGGCGCCGGCCGAGATGCCAACAAAGATGCCTTCCTTTTGGGCCAGGTCACGTGCGGTTTGCATGGCCACGTTGCCATTGACCGGGATGAAGCCATCGATATGTTTGGCACTGATGACATCATCCGCCAGCTTGGGGATGAAGTTGGGTGACCAACCCTGCATGAGATGCGGCTGGAAACCAGGGTGGCTCTGGCTATGTGAGCCATCGGCGTTCCGCTTCTGGGCAATGCCGCTGGATAACATCTGGGAGTTATCCGGCTCACACACTATTATCTTGGTGTGTGGCATGTTCTCTTTTAATACACGTGATACACCGTTGAGGGTGCCGCCCGTGCCAAACCCGCTTACCCAGTAATCGAGACGGGTCTCGGCAAAATCATCCAGGATCTCGACGGCTGTGGTGCGGGCATGAATGTCGGCATTGGCCGGGTTCTGGAACTGGAGCGATTGCCACCAGCCGTGTTTTTCCGCGAGCTCCTTCGCCTTGGCGACCATACCGGAGGCCATTTCTCCTGCGGGTGTCAGCACGACCTTCGCGCCGAGGAAGCGCATCAGACGACGACGCTCCAGACTGAAATTTTCAGCCATGGTGATGACCAGCGGATATCCCTTCTGTGCACAGACCATGGCCAGGCCGATACCGGTATTGCCACTGGTGGCTTCGACAATAGTCTGGCCAGGTTTGAGCTCACCTTTGCGCTCGGCATCTTCAATCACCCCGAGTGCGAGGCGATCCTTCACCGAGCCCATCGGGTTGAATGACTCAACCTTGACGTAGAGATTGACGTTGCTGCGGCCGAGATTGTTAATCTTGACTACCGGGGTGTGACCGACTGTGTCGAGTATGCTGTTATAGAGTCTTCCCATGGTCTTGCCTCCTTGTTTTTAAATGCTAAGCATTCGATATTTTTTTGTGCGTGGTGAGTTCACGGCCAATCGCAAGCACCTCTTCCACCAGCGCGGTCACCTTATCTTCTGATGTGCGGGCACCGACAAAGCAGGGCCGGATGGCGAGCTTGTCCCGAATCATAACGGTGCTGGGCATGTTGTTATTATTCAGTAACAGCTGCCGGTGAATCCGGTAATTCAGTTCATTCAGGTCGGAATCGTTTTTATCAGTATAAC
Source organism: Gammaproteobacteria bacterium (assembly GCA_024641445.1). Classification (GTDB taxonomy): domain Bacteria; phylum Pseudomonadota; class Gammaproteobacteria; order UBA6429; family Thiohalophilaceae; genus JAHEDA01. Next base: position 436 of record JAHEDA010000084.1, on the reverse strand, counting down.
GAAAACAACAGATCGACAAACTTGGCGGCTGTAGCAATTCGAGATTTGGGTGAGCCTCAACCATGCTGGCGAGTTGCCGTGCCATGTCGTTATGGCGGCGAATGCGCTCGGTCAGGCCAGATTTGCCGATCTCGCGCAGCAATGCCCACACCACGACGCCGCGCGAGGGTGACGATAGCTCCACACCGAAGTCGTGATAGGGGACGCCAAGATTGTCGAGCGAGTGCTCGACGTCGCTGGTGGAGCAGGAACCCTCCAGGTAATCCGAGGCCCCCTGCGTAAACGCACGATGCAGAATACTGCGGTCACGCACGAAGGTGGCCCCGATCCCGACCGGCGCACCCAACCACTTGTGTGGGTCCACAATAAGGGAGTCGGCGAGTTCAATACCGACAAACAAATCCCGTACGCGCTCATCCAGGATACCGGGCAGCCC
>JAHEDA010000083.1 GCA_024641445.1 Gammaproteobacteria bacterium | reverse complement strand
CGCGCGCCTGGGTGAGGGTGAGGTCGTCGATATCGAACGCGAGACCGAGATGGGCGGCCCGATCCACTCCAAGGGCGTGCTGATCCTGTCCTCCTTTCTCGCCGCGCGCTACGCCAGCGACAAACCACTGTCACTCTCCGCCAGTCTCGCCTTCGAACAAAACTACGGCGGCATCGAGGGCGATAGCGCCTCCATGGCAGAGCTGTGCGCGCTGCTCTCGGCCCTCGCCGCTGCACCGATCAAACAGTCACTCGCGATCACCGGCTCGGTAAATCAGCTGGGGCAGGCGCAGGCCATCGGCGGCGTCAATGAAAAGGTCGAGGGTTTTTTTGATGTCTGTCGCACCAAGGGCGGCACCCATGATCAGGGTGTCCTGATCCCGGCCAGCAATGTGCAACACCTGATGCTGCGCGAAGACGTGGTCGAGGCAATCAGGGCGAATCGCTTCCACGTCTACGCCTATAACAATGTCGATGAGGCCATCAGCCTTCTCACGGGGATTAGTGCCGGTGCGCAAGACAATGACGGTGAATTCCCCGAAGACAGCATTAACTATCGCGTGTCGGCACGCCTCGATGAACTGGAACAGATCCGCGAACAACACAAGGCGGCAGTGCGTGAGCTGGAGCACGATCACGATGCGCACAGTGAGGACGAAGCCACGGGTGACAAAAAATGAATAGCATCGGTATCAAACGCGTACTGGTCGCGCTCGATACCGAACGCGAGGCACAAAGCGCACTCCAATACGCCGCCGAGATCGCCGCGCGCCTGCAAGTCGGTTTACTCGGATTATTTGTCGAGGACGAGGACCTGCTGGCCCTGTCCGACCTGCCCATCGCCCGTGAACTCGCCTATGCGGCGAGCAATTCACAGACGCTCACACGCAACACCCTCGAACGTAGCCTGCAACACCGCGCCCAACGCCTGCGCCGTGAAATGGAAAGCGTCACCACACGCTGGAAGGTAGAGGGACAATTACAAATCCTGCGTGGTCAGGTGGCGCAGCAACTCCTCGCCAATACACAACAGGAGGACCTGTTAATCCTGGGCCGAGTTGTAAAACAACGGGTCACGCAACAATTTGGGCGGGTCACCCAAACCATCTGGCAACAGGCCACCTGTAGCCTCGCCTTAATGCCAACGGGTAGCCGCCTGGAACGCCCGGTCGTGGTCCTGGTTGAAGACACGCAAACCAGCATGAAAGCCCTCGACCTCGCCATTCAGTTGGCCCGTGCCGATGACTATCACCTGTCGGTGCTCATCCCCAACCTCCCTGCCGCGCAGCAAGACACAGTCGAGGCACACGTCCTCGCACGCCTACATGCTGTCGCCATTCCGCCCCACATCCTGCGTCTGCGCGACAATCAGGCCGCCACTGTGTTCGAGGCCGTGCGTCAACAACGCGGCCGTCTCTTTATCCTACCGGTCATGAAGAAATCACTTCCGGAGGAGGCACAATAAGAACTGATAACAGGGATGAAGGTTCCAGTGCTGGTAGCGAGGTAAGTAATCTGTTTGATCATTGCACTGGGCTGAATATCAACCACCCCACACGTGGTCGCAAAGGAATAAAGCTGCTATACCGAATCCGTATCACACACAAAGCCCACCATGCCGGCCAAACCACAAAGGAAACATGTAGGTTGGGCTGAATATCATGAAGCCCAACGGGTCCCCATGCACCATGAGTTGGGCTTCGCTCACTCAGCCCAACCTACCTCACTACCCCATATATCCCCACCGCCATTTTCTTGCCTTGACAACCCCACTCCCCTGGCCTTTAATATTGACTAATCAGTCAATCATAAAATTACACCATGGTCCCTCGCACTGACGAGCAAAACGAACAACTCCGATTAGAGCGAAGGGCGCAACTCCTGGAGGCCGCGCAGCGGGTCTTCGCCAACAAGGGATTTCACGCGGCGAATGTCGCCGATGTGGCCGCCGCAGCGGGGGTCAGCCAGGGCACGGTGTACCACTACTTCGACAGTAAGGAAGATCTGTTGATGGCAGTGTATGAGGCCTGGGAGACGGAAAACCTGCGTCAGGAGATCGATGCCGCGTTACATGCGGTATCGTCCGCCGCCGCAAAACTGCACCTGGTTGCACAGGCCGCGGCGCAACGAATCACCCGTAGCGCCGCCTTGTTGGGTGCCCAAGTGGAGTTCTGGAGTCACATTCCACGACACCCCGCGATCCGTAAAGGTTTCAAACGCATGTTCGCGCAGATGGCCGATGATGTGGCGCAGATTATTCAGGCGGGTATCGACAGTGGTGAGTTTGCGCAAGTCGACGCGACGGTACTGGCGCGGGTGCTCATCGCGGGTTTCGATGGCCTTGTCCTGCAGTGGCTGGCGGATAAAAAGAGTGTTGATTGGCAGGCAAGCATCGAGACACTCACCACGGTTGTCCTCCGGGGTCTGTCGGAGAAGGACCATAACAGGCGCTGAGAGCGTATTGAATCTGTAGGTCAATTATTCAGGAAAAGGAGTCCCTATGAGTCCCGCACCCATTCTGCCACGCACGTTTTCCGACCAGGCGGTGAAGGCGCAATATGCGCGGGTCGCCTGGTTCTATGATGGCTGGAGCCGCTTGACGGAGGAGAAGGCGTTACAACGATTGCTGACTCTGACCGAGGTCAATGACGGTATGCAAATTCTGGAGGTTGCCGTAGGCACGGGCCGACTGTTTGCGCAACTGGTGAGACAGAACCCAGCGGGGATGACCGAAGGCATCGATCTCTCACCGGCGATGTTAAGGCATGCGCAGCGACGCCTGGGCCGTAGCATAAGGCCAGCGTGTTATCGCCTACAGGAGGGTAGCGCTTACCAGCTTCCCTATACCCCCGGGCAATTTGATCGGATTTTTAACGCCTTTATGTTGGACCTGTTTCCGTCCGAGGATTTTGCGCGGGTGCTGACCGAATTTATGCGCCTGCTCAAGCCCGGTGGCAGGCTTGCCCTCGCCTATTTCTCACACGGAAATAAATGGTCAAACCGGATCTGGCCGTGGCTGGCGAAACACCTTCCCGCCTTGCTGACAGGCTGTCGGCCCGTTGCGCTGGAATCTGCCTTGCAGCAGGCCGGGTTTCAAATTTTGGCGCAGGAGTCCATTAGCCAGAATACCTTTCCCTCTACTGTTGTGATTGCCAAAAAACCAACGTGACGCACCGTTTCACAAAGAGAATCTTCACAGCAAGGTCATTCTTAAATGACCTTGGATTTCTGCTCTGGAATCTCCCAAAGATTATCCTCGTGTTTACGCACAAGCAAAACCCCAAACACCTGTTTGAAAAAATCGTGATCGTTACCGATGCGGTAAACGGGTGTATTTACTGTTCCTGGCTAGACGCCAAGTTGGCCATGAAGAGCGGAGTGAGTGAAGACGAGATAAAAGATATGCTGCAACTTCAATTTCACACCAATGCGTCAGAAGCTGAATTGAATGCGCTTTTATATGCCCAGCATTATGCTGAGACAAACAGTAAACCTGACCCGGCGATGACAAACAAGTTATTTGAGCATTATGGCCACAAAACTGCCCGCAATATAATTCTCGCCATCAGGGCCGTAACGTTTGGAAACATGTACTTTAATACTTGGGGTGCCATAATAAGCAGATTCAAAGGCAAACCCGCAGAGGACAGCAATGTGATCTTTGAGTCGCTCTATTTTCTACTCAACTTCATCATTATTGTACCCTTTGTCATTTTGAGAAGGCTGGACAAGAAGGCGATCGGAATATGATGAAATCACTCGAGCTAAAGATTCCGCCACCGGTATTGGCGCTTGTCATCGCCCTCCTCATGTGGAGTGCTTCGCGCCTTACGGTATCAACCGGAGTGTTTGGTACCACTCACGTGCTACTCGTAACCGTTCTAGCCGGTATTGGACTGTCTCTGGATCTATTAGCATTGAGCATTTTTATTCGCCTGCGGACAAGCATCAACCCGATGCAACCGCACGTCGCCTCATCGATGGTCACCTCGGGCGTATACCGCGTTTCCCGCAACCCCATGTACCTGGGTTTAACCTTCTCCCTCAGTGCCTGGGCCGCCTATCTCTGGTTTGTATGGGCGTTTCTCGGCCCGGTGCTCTTCATCGCCTACATCACCCGATTTCAGATCCTTCCCGAAGAGAAGGCGCTCACTGCAATGTTCGGCGAGGAGTATGAGGCTTACATGAAGAAGGTACGAAGATGGTTGTGAGTCTAACCGGCGCCTGACGCTGCACAATCAGCCGTTCAGGACATCGAACTCTGGTTTTTAGTCACTGCTCGGTAGGGGTTCACTGGGCTCTGGTGGTTTTGCCTGAGCGGCCTTTGCGGCCTCCTCCTGCGCCTTCTGCCGTGCCAGGGCCGCTTTCTGCTCGCGCCGCTTCTTGGCGCGCTCGCGGTATTGCTGACGTTCTTCCGGGCTCATCTCCTTCCAGGTCTTGCGCAGGGTCTTGCGCTTTTCCTCGGGCAGGTTCTGGAACCACTCGTATCGATCACGGATCGCCTCACGACTCTCTGGCGGCAAGGTCATAAATTTCTCAAACCGTTCGCGCAGGTGCTTGCGTTTCTCCGGTGGTAACTTACGCCAGTTCTGATAACGCTCGACGGCCTTGGCACGGGCTTGCGGTGTCATGGCCTGCCAGTGCTCGGCCCCCTTTAGCAGGCTCTCGCGCTGATTCTCCGGCAGGGTATCCCAACGAGTCTTGAAGCGTTGCAGTATCTGCTGTTGCGCAGGGAGCAGGTCTTTCCAGTTCTTGGCCTCGGCCTGTGCCAAGTTCACCCAAAGGGTGGCGAGGCATAACACGAGGACTGTGCGGAGTAGCACACTCACAATAGTGTTTCGGCGTGGTGTAGGGTTCATCACAGTTAGTATTTTCTCACCAGCACCAGGAAAGTAAACTCTCGATGGCCAGTCTGTCGTAAGGTCTTAGCCCTTGCTGGCGTCGCGGGTGTTCAACCACTCCAGAAAGTCCAGTTGGTCGTAGAGTTCAAGATCGTCCTGCGCCGAGAGCAACATGACTTCATCCGTAACACGAGGACCGGCGTCTGAACGGGTAATTTGCCACGTTGCTAATACCGCCAAGGTCACGCTGGCCGCAAGGGCCACGGTGCGAATACTCGGGTGCAGGCCGAGGAAACCTGCCAATGAGCTACCCATACGCACAAACATGGTCTGTCCGTGTGCGCGCGCCAAGGCATACTGACGCGCATCACGCAGGCGCTGCCGGGTGTCACCGTCCACCTGAGCGACACTCGCATCCAGAGACTGCTTAACCTGTAACAGGAACTTGTCTTCTGACTGTGTGTTCATGGCCAATAACCCTCTAGTTTCTCACGCAGGCTCTGAATCGCCCGTGAATAGTGCGTCTTGACACTGCCTTCACTCACTTGCATGGCCCGTGCCGTCTCCAACACGTCCAGGCCTTCCCACTGCCGTAGTAAAAAAGCCTGTTGCTGACGCAACGGCAATTCGCGCAGGGCCTGCTGAAGCTTCACCATGGCCTGTGCGGTTTTGGTCTGTTGTTCCGGGCTTTGCCCGACTGGGTCGGCGTAGCCCTCGATGACATCTTCGTCATCTTCATCGCTTGAATGCTGACTTACCCACTGCATGACCGTGTTACGCACCTTGCGGCGGCGATACCAGTCACGAATGGTGCTCTGCAGGATCATCTGAAACAGCGGCCCCCACTCGGTCGGGTCCTTGTCGCGATACCGCTGCACCAGCTTGGTCATGCTGTCTTGCACAATCTCCAGGGCCTCGTCGCGCAGCCCGGTGGCAACAACGGCCATGCGGTAGGCACGACGCTCCACGCCCGCCAGGAATTGCTCCAGCATTCGCGTGGTATCCAGCATGGCCCCCTGCATGGTTAAGACGTAGTTTGACATGGCTAGTCTAACCTACTTACTTGGAGTCGTTGCGCAGTTCTTTTCGTACCTCAACACCCTCAGCACGATGTTCATGCCGCTCTTCGACGCGATGTTCACGCCGTTCCTCAATTCGCTCACCGCGCCTATCCAGACGCTTGTGAATACGCTTGCCCTTCTTCTCCAGGTGTTCTGCGCGCTTTTCGTGGCCATTTGCACGCGCCCGGTCCGCCCTGCGATCCATACGCTTCTCAATGCGCTCACCGCGTGCGTCCAGACGCTTCTCGGCGCCTACGCGGTCCTTGTCCACTTGCGTGGCATTTTGGTCGAGATGATTTTCAACAGCGACGGCCCTGTCACCATCAACGGCCAGGACAGGGGTGCTCAGCACCAGGGTAAATACTGCCATCATCGCGGTCTGTATCTTCATACTCATTCTCCTGAGTAAGCTGTTGAATTATTTCGTCTGTTAGTTACCTTAACGCGCGGGGTGGCGATCGGTTGACAAGGCAAGGGGTATTTTTTTCGACAAAAGCCCAATCAGTGCAGGAACTTTTCTAGCGCGAGTTGACGATGGAGCAAGGGTGATATCTGTTATCACGCTTAAATCTTTATCCAGAAAAACAAAGGCCTCCACGAGGGAGGCCTTGTTTGGACAAACGCGCCGGCACTCTCATGCCGTCGCGTCTATCACGAGCCAGATTACTTGGCTTCGCCTTCAGCCTTCTTGGCCTTCTTGGACTTCTTGGCAGCCTTGTGGGCCTTCTTGGCAGCGTGCTTCTTCTCAGCCTTCTTTTCCATCTTGGCTTCAGCAGCAGGGGCAGCGGCAGCAGCAGGAGCAGCAGCCTTGTCACCTTCAGCAGCCATAACAGGAGCAGCAACCAGAGCGGCCAGCATAGCAATCACGAGAGTCTGTTTTTTCACGTACGTTCTCCTAGGTAGAATTTGCGAATTTGTTGTCTTGCATGCTGATTAACGCGCGGGGGACGATTCGGTTGACACCCGATGAACATATTTTTTAATATTTTTTATCTTGTTGATTTATAGAGATTTTAATTTCCGTGGTGTGGCCCGCTACCACCATACAGCCAGCCCTGCCGGTAAAATAATTTCTCCAGTTCCACCGCGAGCCCCACCAACAGGGATAGGCCAACACATCGCGCCAGTTCAAGCGGGCTGAGGGCCTGGGTATTGAAGATGGCCTGCAGGGTGGGGAGATAAATCAGACTCAGTTGCAGGACAATGGTCAGGGCCACGGCCCCCAGTAACGGCAGATTGCTGAATAGACCAATGGTGAGGAGTGACTGTCGCTCACTTCTGATCGCTAACACATGGGCCAGTTGCGCAAAGGTCAGCACCGTGAACACCATGGTCTGCCAGTGTGCGGAGCCATCCTGGATGGCCCAGGCCTGGGCCGCGAGTGAGACACCGCCGATGAGCAGCCCCACCCACACCATGTGTTGCCACATACCGTGGGCAAAGATGCCTTCGTTCGGGGCACGGGGAGGACGTTGCATATTACCGGGCTCTTCCGGTTCCATCGCCAGGGCCAGGCTCGGCAGGCCGTCTGTCACCAGATTGATCCAAAGAATATGGATGGGTAAGAGCGGGATGGGCAGGCCAAGAAAGGGGGCGAGAAACAACACCCATATCTCACCGGAATTGCCCGTCATTATAAATTTGATGAACTTGCGGATGTTGTCATAGATGTGTCGGCCCTCGCGCACCGCCGCGGTGATGCTGGCGAAGTTGTCATCCAGCAAAACCATGTCGGCGGCCTCGCGCGCTACGTCAGTACCCTTCTTACCCATCGCCACCCCAATGTCGGCACGCTTCAGGGCCGGGGCATCGTTGATACCATCGCCGGTCATGGCCACGAACTCACCATTGGCCTGCAAGGCCTCAACGATGCGGATCTTCTGTTCGGGGTTCACCCGCGCAAAGACGCGCGTGGTCTGTAGCAACCCACGCAATTGCTCGGTATCGACATGCGCGAGCTGTTGCCCCGTCATCACGCCATGATGAGCTTGCGCCAGGCCAATGCGTCGGGCAATGGCGAGCGCCGTGGCCGGGTGATCGCCCGTGATCATTACTGGCGTTATCCCGGCAGCAATGCACTCCGCCACTGCCGAGGGGACCTCTTAGCGGGGGGGGTCGATCAGCGCGACCATCGCCAAGAGTTCCAGCCCGGATTCGAGCTGCGCATCGACCGTAGAAGGTAAATGTCGTATCGTCTTGCGCGTTAGCGCAATGAGACGATAGCCCTCCGCCGCCTTTGACTCGGCCTGTGCGAGGTGCGCCTCTACATCGATGTTTGCGCACAAGGGTAAGACCTGCTCGGGGGCCCCCTTGGTGTAAAGCACAAAGGACTCCCCCTGAGAATGTAGCGTACTCATACGCTTGCGTTCAGACTCAAACGCCACCTCAGCAATACGCGGGTGGGCCTGTTCTAATTCACGTTTGGTGTTCCCCTGTAGTACCGCGGCCTGATACAGGGCGACCTCGGTCGGGTCCCCCTTTATACCTTCACCATCCTCACTCACATCGTTACTGAGGGCGAGCGCCCTTACCAGCTCGCTGACAGTCGGAGAGAAACTCGTCTGCCAGCGACCATCAATATAAAATGACTCTGCGTGCATCCGATTTTGCGTTAGCGTTCCGGTCTTGTCGGCGCAGATGTACGTGACCGATCCCAGGGTCTCCACGGCGGGCAGATGTCGCACTAGGGCATTCAGCTTGCTCATGCGACGTGCGCCGATGGCGAGAGTAATGCTGATGACGGCGGGGAGCGCCTCGGGGATGGCCGCCACCGCCAGACTAATCGCGGTCAGGAACATAAGCAGCGCAGACTCACCGCGCAACAGACCGACCACAAAGACCACCAGACAGATCGCCAGAATGGCGAATGCAATGCGTTGACCAAAGCGAGCCAGGCGCTGCTGGAGTGGAGTCCTGTTGTCTTCACCACTCTGTAGCAAGGTCGCGATCTTTCCCAGCTCCGTGTCCATGCCGGTCGCGACGACCACACCTTGAGCACGACCCCGATTGATTTGCGTGCCCTTGAACAGCATGTTACTGCGCTCGGCAACCGGGGCATCTCTGTCGTTGATGGGCTCAACCTGTTTACTCACCCCCGCAGACTCGCCGGTTAAGAGTGATTCGTTCACGTTAAGGTCGGCCACC
>JAHEDA010000381.1 GCA_024641445.1 Gammaproteobacteria bacterium | reverse complement strand
TTGCAGCGTGCGTTACCGTGGTTAGCGGAGGAGGTGAGGGCGGGTATACACCTTATTCATGGCGCGGACTCCGGCAATGGTTGGCAGCGACCCGATAACCCTGAACAGGATCTCCTCCACTTATCGCGTCGTGCCCGCATGACCTTGCGCCTGCCCAGTGAACGAGTCAATGAGGCCATGACTCAACTCACGGGCAATGAACTCGATATCGCCGGGCATGCACTGATTGTCGGCGAGGGTAGCATTAAACCATTCAGTACCCTGCCCACCATGTTTGCACGCTATGTGGCAACTTCACCCGAGCTGGATGAGGAGGCCTTTATGCGTGAGGCGGCCAAAGAGCTCCAGGGGCAAGGTCTACGTATTCGCAAGATGATGGCCGGTCTGCAAAATGTGATACGCCTGCCTCAAGGCCCAATCTACACTCGCAGTCTGATGTTGGCCGACCTGGAGCCGGAAGAGGCCGTGACCCTGCAACAGGTGGGAATCGGGCCCTTTCGTCAGTATGGCTGTGGCCTGTTTATCCCTCAAAAGGGCATCAAGGCGGTTAAATCTGACTGATTGGGGTATTCAACTTCCCCGCATTTTCTGGTTTAATCCGACCCCATTTTAGAATCTGCGAATGTACCGAATAACAACCTGAACGAATTTTTATTGCAGAGGGACTGACTAATGGCTTATGAATTTAACGGCAAGACCATCGAAACCGACGCTAACGGCTTTCTGACCAACCAGACTGACTGGTCTGAGGATTTGGCGAAGCATATTGCCGAGGAGGAGGGGATTGGTGAGCTGACCCCAAAGCACTGGGACATCATCAACTACCTGCGTGAAGAGTTCTTCGATAACGGTGGTACCCAACCCAACGAGCGCACTATCCTCAAGGCGATGGGCGACAAGTGGGGCGAGAAGATTGGCCAGAAGGACACCTTCATGCTGTTCCCGAAGATGCCTTCCAAGCAGGGGGGTAAGGTCGCAGGCCTGCCAGAGACCCGCCGTAAGGGTGGCTATTAATAGACCATAGTGGATATATAGCAGGGGTACCCCCCATGCTATATTTCCGCCACTTCAGACTTTCGGTGTGACTACCGTTGCTTCGGTGGGTGACACAGAGACCCTATATCTAGAGAGAGGTGCTTGAAATGAGCGACAAGCAGGCGAATATCAAGAAGATGCTGGAAATGCAGAAGAAATTCATCGCGGAAGAGCGCAAGAGTGGCGTGACTGCACAGCACTACTACATGGACATGAATGAATATCGTGAAGAGTATGCCCGTCTGGCGACCACCGTCCTGGAGCAGGCACACGCTGAGAAGAAATCTCACCGTTAATTCGGTTCCGGTAATATATAAAAAGGCCGCTCAATGCGGCCTTTTTTATTATCTTGATACTTCTTTTAAAACAAGATGATGCGTTATTTAGTTAAAGTCGCATAAGATTTCGCTTTAAGTCCTTATCCCTTAATTTACCCTCAAAGTTCGGCCCACATCCGAAACAAATTTGAGTAGCTGATATCGAGCTTCCGGCTCGCCTCGCTGTCAGGCTGACTCTGTAATAGCGATTCACGTGCCTCATTGAGGCCAAACAGCAACTCGCGTCGGGAAGGGTCCCTGACCATGCTTTGGGCCCAGGTGACCGCTACCAGTCGGGTACCGTGGGTAACCGCCGCGACATGGTGCAGACTGGATGAGGGATAGACCACGGCGGCGCCTGCCTCGAGCTTGACCTTTTGTTCGCCGAAGGCGGTACGGATTACCAGCTCACCCCCCTCATACTCAGAGGGTGCATTCAGAAATACCGTGGTGGAGACATCGGATCGATAGCGCTGCCCCGCAGGTCCCATGATGGCGTCATCAACGTGATCACCATAGGTCATCCCGGTGTTGTAACGTGCGTAGAAGGGCGCTGCGACGCGTGCCGGAAGTGCGGCCGATTGATAGGTGGGGTGCTTGATCAGACTGCCCATGACGATGTTATTGAGTTGCTCCAACAGTTTTTGATCGGCAGCCAGTTCTTCGTTGTTTTTTACCCGCTGTGCCGTCATCCCAGCCGATAGCTTGCCATCGACAAATCGAGCGCCCGAGAGCTGCGCCTGTATAAACCGGATGCGTTCGGCATCCAACACATCGGGAATAGTCACAAGCATTGCGGGGTGTCCTCGTTAGCGAGTTTGGCTACAATAGCGCCCTTGATGCCATGGGCGAATGAGAGACTCTGATGATACTGAATGTCGTTGCCGACGGGCAAACCTTCTCGCTGGATGTGCCCGAGGCCATGCTGGTGGATGCGCAGCCATTCTTTACCAAGATGGACGCCGATATGGATAAGGGTTGGCAGCTTGGGCGTGACTGGGTCGAGCTCCCCAGTGTGGATCAGCGTTGCCAGGTGGTCGCCGATCGCCTGCTGACGGCCATGGAGAATAAGAATCAAAATATGGCCGTGATGATGGCGGCGTATATTCTTAGCAAGG
>JAHEDA010000380.1 GCA_024641445.1 Gammaproteobacteria bacterium | reverse complement strand
GCACGGTCCATCTCAACTTAAGTTACGATCAGACCAGTGACGTACTCACCTTTGAGGTAGCGGATACGGGTATCGGGATGTCACATGAGCAATTAGGCAAGATATTCATTCCATTCAAACAAGCCGATGCAAGTATCTCGCGCCGCTTCGGGGGCACCGGTCTCGGTCTATCGCTCTCGAAACGCCTGGCCGAATTACTCGGGTGCAAGCTTGAGGTGACAAGCACCTTGCGCAAGGGTTCCAGTTTCAAACTCACCCTGCCACGGCCAATGCAGTGGGCGGGTTCTTTCTCTCTGGCCTGGAGTCTGGATGAGATACGCGTCGCGGAGAAGAAAGGAGGCGCGGGATGGCTAGATCTAAGGCTAAGCGGAGATGTATTGGTAGTAGAGGACAATCAGATCAACCAGCAACTTATTCAACGCTTTCTGCAAAAGATCGGTGTCACTACGCATCTGGCCGAGAATGGTGCAGTTGCGGTCAACCTGGCTCTTCAACATCCCTACGATATTATCTTCATGGATATGCAGATGCCAATTATGTCGGGGGTTGATGCTGTCCGGATATTGCGAGAGCAAAACTACAAGGGTCCCATCATCATGCTAACGGCCAATGCCACCCTCGATGATCGTAATCTGTGTATCGCAGCAGGCTGTAATGAGTTCCTGACCAAACCGATCATGCGCGATCACTTGTACAAACTGACAGAAGACTATCTGACCAAACATTAAATTTGCGGGCATTAACCTCACACCCCTTGCGTATGATATGAAGTCGTAATATCTGCTATCCTTTCGCCCTTACTGCCACATTCAGATGGAGTAGAGGCATGGCAAAATCCTACTTTACACCCCGCACGCTTGCCTTTCTCAAGGCCATATCAAAAAACAACACTCGTGAATGGTTTGATGTGAACAAACCAGTATATGAGACTCTAGTGCGTGAACCTGCCCTGGCCTTCATCACCGACATGGCCAGTGACCTCGCCATGATCTCACCACACTTTCTCGCCCTCCCACGCAAGGTCGGGGGTTCGCTCATGCGTGTACACCGCGATGTGCGCTTCAGCAAAAATAAATTACCTTACAAGACCAACATCGGCATCCAGTTCCGCCACGAACAGGGTAAGGACGTGCACGCCCCAGGTTATTATCTGCATATCGAACCCCACGAGTGTTTTGTAGGGGTCGGCATCTGGCACCCCGAGGCACCGGTACTGGGGAAAATCCGTGACGCCATTGTCGAAAAACCCGCACAGTGGCACAGCGCGATCGATGGAAAAACATTCAAACGCCATTTTGAACTCAGTGGCGAATCGCTCAAACGCCCACCCAAGGGTTACGCCAAAGACCATCCCTGCATTGAAGACCTCAAGCGCAAGGACTTTATCGCCATAGCCCCGCTCGACCCGGCGGATATCTCCACACCACGCTTCAAAAAACAGGTGCTGGATCGCTTTGTCGCCGCCGAGGCTTACATGCAGTTTCTGTGTAAGGCGCTACAACTGCGTTATTAGTCTCTGCTTCACCACGATGAAACAGGGGGACAAGCGTCCCCTTTTATTGTGTATTTAACTCTGCACTTTTCCCCACTCAAGGCCGCCTCATCACTCGCATATAATTCCCAAACAACAATAACGCACCCAAGACACTCAGCCAGGCGAATGAGTCACCGATATGGGCGTAGAGACTGGACGTTCCATTCCTTGGCACATCGGCAATGAGCAGGTGTTCAGTCACATCGAAGTAGTTCTGGCTCGCCAACACACGGCCACGCGCATCGATCACCGCACTGATGCCGCGACTGGCGGGGCGCACGACATTGACACCATTCTCGATGGCGCGAAAGCGGGCCATGTTCATGTGAGCATAGCGAATGTCATACCAGTCACCCGAGGGGATAAACAGGATATCGGCATTATTCACCCCCGCCTGACGGACCAATCGCGGGAAATCGGCGTCATAACAGATCACCGTTGCCAATTTACTGTCCTTAATGTTCACCACCGGGACGACGCCATCACCCGGCACCACGGGTTCAACCTCTGGCACAGGTTTTGACTTGTTATAGGTGTACAACACATTACCTTGTGGCCCAATGAGTAACACCTGATTTTTCATAAACCGTTTATGCGGTGTAATCTTACCGGGTGTAATGATCGCGAGCGGTATCACCAACATGACTTTGTGCTCGTAGGCAAAACCTTGTGCCTCCATAATTAAACGACTCGCATCACCATCGAAGACCATGAACTGGCCTTCATGCCAGCTAATGACCTCGGCCCCTTGCGCAATCGCCTTGGCCGCAAGACTGAATGCATCGTGAACGTTGGTCTTCAGCGCCTCTCGAGTCTTTGCAAAACGCATTGCTTGTGGGTCAGTTATAAAGGCTACCATCGCGCTGTTAACAACACTCAAGTTGGGATCGGTCTGGTTCATATCCTCCCGCAACTCAACATGAGTCCCATTGAGGTCAC
>JAHEDA010000379.1 GCA_024641445.1 Gammaproteobacteria bacterium | reverse complement strand
TTCAATTTAAAAATATAACCAATTACTTATAAATCACCAAGCTGATCTGGATCAATTGTGCAATGTATAGCGCCGACTAGATTTTGGGGAACACAAACACTGTGGGGGTGATATCAATGCATACTGATGACAGAGATATGGGGCTCAGGGTTGGCAAGACCGTGCTAGTGCTCGTAGGCCTGATGGTCGTGCTGATTATCATGGCGAACATTATTGCCTAGACCTGCCGCGACAATACCAATAGGTAGTTTAGGAAGACCCGCCGTCAGGCGGGTTTTTTTCACCCTGACTTATTTGAAACTGCCTGGCGACTCGACCACTTAGACCTCCCCGTTCGCGCCCAAATGCCAGGGCCTGTTCGTGGAGCGTTTGTCTATCGATATCTTGTTGTGGGAACATGCTGTCCACAATCATCAGGTAGACATCCTGCTTGATGGGGTGGAAGGATACCCACAGGCCAAAGCGATCAGACAGTGACACCTTCTCCTCGATCGCATCGGCATAGTGAAGGATATCGCCAATTACGCGGCTATCGCGATTGTCCTGCATGGATTCTGGCACCAGATGGCGACGGTTCGAGGTAGCATAGAGCAGGACGTTCTTTGGTGGCAGCTCAATACTCCCCTCCAACACACTCTTTAAATTTTTATAGATTGGCTCGGAGGCATCAAGTGATAGGTCATCACAATAAATTATAAAGTGGCAGGGTAATTCACGCAGCTCATCCACGATCTCCGCCAGATTGATCAGATCCTGTACCTCAACCTGAACAATCCGCAAGCCCTGTCCCTTATACTCATTCAATAGGGCCTTGATCATCGAAGACTTGCCCGTGCCCCTGGCCCCCCAGAGCAGGACATTGTTCGCTGCCTGGCCGTGAATAAAGCGTTCGGTATTGATACATACGCGCGTCTTTTGGTCGTCTATCCCCAGCAACTCATCCAGACCGATATTATCAAGATGAATCACCGGGCGTAACGCCGCAAGGCGAGGACGCCAGATAGCGGCATAAACACTATTCCAGTCTATCGTTGTCACAGATGGCTCCGTTGCTAGCAGCAACCCCATCTTACCTAAGCCCGTATCAGCTTGCCTAGCCGTACCTAGAAATAGTACTTACCACTAAGGCTGACAAGATTCCGATCATAGCTATATAGCGAGTCTGTTGAACGATTCGAGGTATAGCCATACTCGCCGACGATATGTAACTGGCGTGTCAATTTATAGTTAAGTCCCAGATCCAGTTTTACCCGATTGTCCGTCCGCAATGCCGTCGTGCCAAGTGCCGGATAGCTACTCGTGCGATAGGCAAGCCCCATCTGCAATAACCAGCTATCCGAAAGGTCGTGGTAGTACTTCCCGCTAAGGGTTTGACGCGAGGCGGAATAGCTGCGCGTGGCGGAATTCGCCAGACTATTCGTCTCGTATTCATAGTAGGTGTGGTAACTGCTTGGACCGAGGTAAAGACTATAGGCAGCCCGCAGCTGGTGTTCACTCCCAGCCAGATAGGCATAAAGAGCGTTGTCGGCGGCACTATTACTATAGCGATAGGTGAGATAAATCCTGCCATCCTTGGAGACGGGGCGTTTACCTTGATAGTCGAAGATCCACGTCGTCAGATAGGCACTACCCGCGTAGGTAGACTTATCGTAGGCAAGCCCCAAACTACTCAGCCACGCCTGCGTCTGCATGGCCTTTTCAATCTCCAGTTTGTAGGCGCCGTAATTATAGCTGGAGAGTCTTGAATAGGCCTGATTGCTATAGCTCAGGCGCAGGTCGTATCCATCAGTCTCGTCACCCTTGAGCCAGAACTTTCCCGTCGCATACAACTGCGTATAGCTGTCATGCAATCCCGTTGCGGTGCCACCAATCGGGTCAAAGTTAACATTGCTGTCTGTGCCCATACCAAGCTCGACAAGGCCAGAAGGACCCGGCGCAAATCGGTTTGGAGATAAACTCTTCAATTGCAAGGCGGCAAGTGCGCGTAACTTGATATTGTCCGAAGACTCAATTACCTGTTTAAAATAACGCTTCGCCTGCACGGCATCTCCGCGCTTGAGCGCAACCTGCCCAAGATTATAGGTCGCGAGGTCACGATATGCGGGTTCTTTTTGCAGTTGTCGGAAAAGCTCTTGTGCCTTGGCGTATTGTTGGCTCTTGTACAGACTGGCGCCAAGGTTGTATCGCAATTGTGGTGACTTGTCTCCGGCAGATAGCGCACGCTCAAAGACCTTGACCGCCTCCGAATAATGTCCGGCCTGAAACAGTTTTATGCCTTCATCGAAAAGTGTCGCCGCTGAAACAAAACCACTCCAACAAACAAAACACATCAACCAGTACACTTTCCTCATCAAAACATCTCCCGGGAATTCTTGTTGTTCACAGACAACAAAACACCGGGGATGTAAAAACATCCCCGGTGTGAGGGTATCGGCATCCCTAGCGGTGACTAATCAACTTTTTTGACCGGCTCACGCTCA
>JAHEDA010000378.1 GCA_024641445.1 Gammaproteobacteria bacterium | reverse complement strand
TCCGGGCGTGACTGATACGCCGCGTTGATATCCGCCTCAATCGCCTTGCGCTCGGTCTCGGGTAGCGTCGCAAGCTTGGCATACAGATCACCGAGACCATTGCGTGGATTGACCCCCAGCACCTCGAACGTCGCGGCGTGTTTGATAAAGACATCCTTGAAATACACGCTCACGGCGTGACCAAACAGGATTGGGTCCGACACCTTCATCATGGTGGCCTTCAGGTGCAGCGACAACACGACACCCTGCTGCTTGGCAGCTTGCGTCGCACTCTCATAAAATTCACGCAGCTTGCGACAACTCATCACGGAGGCATCGATTACCTCACCTGCGGTCACCTTCACGCTCTGTTTTAAGACCTTGCTCTCACCCCGACGTGTAATTAGCTCAATCTTTACGCTCCCGGCGGCTTCTAACACGGCCGACTTCTCGCTGCCGTAAAAATCACCATCCTGCATCGAGGCCACGTGCGTTTCAGAATCAACCGACCAGGCACCCATACTGTGCGGGTGCTTCTTCGCGTACTCCTTCACTGGCCCGGCCACGCGGCGGTCGGAATTACCCTCGCGCAGCACCGGATTCACCGCACTCCCGAGCACCTTGGCATAACGCGTCTTGATAGCCTTGTCTGCCTCGGTTGCCGGTTCGGCGGGATAGTCGGGGATGTCAAAACCCTTGGCCTGCAACTCCTTGATCGCGGCCGTTAACTGCGGCACCGAGGCACTGATATTGGGCGTCTTGATGATATTGGCCTCAGGGCGCTTGGCCAGCTCACCCAGCTCCGCCAGGGCATCGCCCACCTTCTGTTCCGGCGTGAGCTTGTCGGGAAAATTCGCCAGGATGCGACCGGCGAGTGAAATATCGCGTGGTTCCACCTCGATCCCAGCTGCGCTCGTGAACGCCTGCACAATAGGCAGAAAAGAGTAAGTCGCCAGGGCGGGGGCTTCATCGGTCAGGGTATAGAAGATCTTGGCATTCGACATGGTCAGGCTCTCAGTGTGTGATCAAGGCAGGGCAGGGCCCGCAAGCTGACCATTATATTTCGGATCGAGGATGGGTTCACGCTGAAAGAGTGTCTTAAAAACCTCCTCTGGTTTGAGACCTCTATGGGCCCTACGCCAGATACAAGGATGCCGTACCTAAAACCTGCACAACTTGCCCTGTACGCACTGCTGAGTGAATTCAGTTGCTACGCATGGATGCGAATCCGGTAAAATTGCCCGCTATGCGTCTGAATAAATATATCAGTGAGACCGGTATCTGCTCCCGCCGCGAGGCGGACGCCCTCATCAGCAGTGGTCGCGTCAGCATCAATGGCAAGCGCGCCGAGTTGGGCACCCAGGTCGAGGAGGGCGATGAGGTCAAGGTCGATAATCGCGTCATCGCCTCGCGCCAACAACAACACGTCTACCTCTGCCTCAACAAACCCGTCGGCATCACCTGCACCACCGAGCGTCATATTGCGGGCAACATCATCGACTTCGTTGCACACGCCGAGCGCATCTTTCCCATCGGTCGCCTGGACAAGGACTCTGACGGACTCATCCTGCTCACCAGTGACGGTGACATCGTCAACGTCATCCTGCGCGCGGAGAACAATCACGAAAAGGAATATCTCGTCACCGTCGATAAACCGGTCACCGATGACTTCATCCATGGCATGGGCAGCGGTGTACGCATCCTGGGTGAACGCACCAAGCCCTGCAAGGTCACCCGCGTCAGCAAAAACACCTTTCGGATTATTCTCACCCAGGGACTCAATCGCCAGATCCGGCGCATGTGTGAGGCCTTCGACTACAACGTACGCCGACTACAGCGCGTGCGCATCATGAACATCAAGTTGGGCCATCTAAAACTCGGCCACTGGCGCAACCTCACCCAAAACGAACTGCGTGAACTGCTGCCACGTAAACAACCCCCTCGCCCGGCAACCGCCCCGACACAAAAAAAATCAGCCGCCAAGCAACAAACACCCGCACTATCACCCAAACAACGCAGACGGCCTGGATAAACTGTCACCGCCCACCGGTGAGTGCCAAGCCTCCACCAGGACACGCTTAGACTCAGCCTGCGCCTTGTCCCTATTGGTGCAAGGTGCCTGATATTTTGTCGTGATCACAACAAATTCTCACGCGCGATTCCGTGACAGCACCGCTAACAGCCTGTTTCCGCAACAGATCTTAAATCTCCCTGAGCTGGTATAGAACTTGCGATTTGGAGGGTGTCAATCCGTCAAACTGAGGTAGTTATGCCGCTCGATAAATATAAGGAATCAGGCCTGTTGTTTAATGTGAACTTCCTGGAGAAGACCAGCCAGGCAGGCGTTATGGGATATCGTGGGGAATTGATCCTCGTCCGGGGTGAAGAGGCCGATGCCATGGGGCACTCCAAACCACCGACTGAGGTCATGCGCGGGGCCGTGGTCCTGGCCGACACCAAACTCAAGCTGGTCATTGGCGCCCTCGATGCGCTGGAGCAGCTCAGC
>JAHEDA010000377.1 GCA_024641445.1 Gammaproteobacteria bacterium | reverse complement strand
ACCTGCTGGACTCGCCAAGTTCAAGAGTGCCGAGGCGGCTGTTAATTTGGTGCGCCGCAACCTCGAACAGACCCTCACTGCCGAGTCCATCGTGGCCCTCAACGACTTCTCCCGTCACATTAAACGTAGCCGCCTCGACTAGATAACCGTTCCGAAATGGTCTCCATCGAACAATTCCTTCTCCCGGAGGGAGAAGGGGCTACTTGGTGGTTAAGGTACGGGTATCGAGTCACCCCCCTGGTAGCAACTCCAGCGCACCGCTAGGCCTGATATCGGGCCTGGCTTGACAGTCCTGACACTCACTGCTAAGTTAATAAACGTTCACTTATGAAAAGGAGTCCCCTATGAACGCTGATGTCGAACTGGATACCCGTGGTCTGAACTGCCCCCTGCCCATCCTGAAGGCCAAAAAGTCCATCTCTGCCATGGCCGCCGGCCAGGTCCTGCGCATTACCGCCACCGACCCCGGCTCGGTCAAGGACATGGAGTCCTTCTGCAAGCAGACCGGCAACGAGCTGGTGCAATCCAGCAGCGAGGGCGGCGAGTTCGTCTTCCTCCTGAAGAAGCACTAATGTCGAAACGGCTCAAGGCCAACGAACGGCGCGCCTCCATTCTGGCCGTCGCCAAGGTCTTGTTCGCCGACAAGGGTTACAACGGCGTCGCCGTTGATGAGATCGCCAGACGGCTGGGCGTGAGCCCGGCCGTTCTGTATCAACACTTTCCCTCCAAGGAGGCACTCTACGAGGCGGTGCTGAACCAGATCAGTGCCGAGCGGGAGAGTTATATCGAGGCGGCGCTGAATGGCCCCGACGATTTTGGCAGCGTGCTGGAGCGTATGGCCCTGGTCTTCGCCGACAACCTATCGAGTGACAGCGACTACCTGCGCATGGAGATGCAGGCGGCGCTGGAGGACGCACCACTGGCACGCCACCTGTTCGAGAATCGCTGGAAGTCCTTCACTGACTTTATCGAATTCAATATCAAAGAGCTGCAACAGAAGGGCAAACTCGCGGCGGTCAATCCGCAGATCGCCAGCCTGTTCTATCAGGGCGCGCTACGCGAGGCACTCTACGCCAAGATCATTTTGAAAACCCCGCGCTATCAGGCGCTCGCCTTGCCCGAACTCATCAAACAGATCACCCGCCTGTTTATGCAGGGCATCGAATACAAAAACAAATAGGTTTGTTTATATTTCTGCGAACGCCTACAAAAATGTAAGTGAAACGACTCCAGGGATGGAGTCGTCTGCCGGAGGGAGGGGCGCCCCGTGTAGCAATGTGCTGGCAGTATTTGATCTCTTCCGAAGGCATCTGCTACAAAACTAACTGGCTGGTTAAGTGTCTTAATTGCATTGTGTACGCTGTCATATAGCATCACTGCTGCAATGCAGTACACTAAACTCACTCGCAGAGCACACCCCATGACCGACACTCACGCACCCGCCAAAACCCGTCGCCCACGCAGCAAGATCCCACTGGCCGTGCACGCCATGCGCCTAGGGTTTAAGACACTTGGGCGTGTACTGCCCAGCACCGCCGCAGGGTTTGCCTATCGCACCTGGTTCCTGACCCGGCGCTTTCCCGTGCCCGCGCGCGAGCAGGCATGGTTACAAACGGCGCGCAGTGAAATCGTACAAACCCCCGAAGGCCCCATCGCCACCTATCAGTGGGGGGAGCAGGGGCCATTCGTTTACCTGGTGCATGGCTGGAACGGTCGCGGCTCCCAACTCGCGGCCTTTGCCGCGCCGCTGGTCGCCAAGGGGTATCGTGTGGTGGCCTTCGACGGCCCCGGTCACGGCAACACCCCTGGCCCCAACCACGCCACCCTGCCGCGCTTTGCCAGGGTACTGCAATCGCTAACCCAACAACTCGGCCCGGCCGAGGCGATGATTGCGCATTCATTTGGTTCGGCAGTGGTGACCTATGCCCTCAGCCATCACCTGCTCACCACCCAACGCGTGGTGTCGTTGAGCCCCGTCTCGCGCATGCGGTTCCTCACCGAGTATTTCTTTCAGGGCCTGCACATCCCGCCCGGTGTGCAGCGTCGCTTTCATCATCGGGTTGAAAAGGAGTTCGGGGTCGACATCTGGACCCGCATCTCGCCCGATCACAACGTCCCCGGCCTCGGGCATGTCCCCGCGCTGCTGCTGCACTGTCAGGACGACCAGGACATCCCCGCCCACGAGGGCGCGCGTCTACATAACCTCTGGCCAAACAGCCGCTTTGTGCAGACCGAGGGACTTGGCCACCGCCGCATCCTGCGCGACCCCGAGGTAGTCAGGCAGGTGGTCGAGTTTGTGACCGAACATCACTAAGACATGACTTAGCTTCGTCTTTATCCCCTCTCCCTCTGGGACCAATTTGTCGGGAACAAATTGGGTCGCACGAAGTGCGCCCTGTGGGTACAGAACAGGGATATGCTGTAACAAAGGGTTAGGGTGAGGGGATCCAAACAGGCTGATAATGAAGCAGTGCCATAATGTTTC
>JAHEDA010000082.1 GCA_024641445.1 Gammaproteobacteria bacterium | reverse complement strand
TGAGATACTGGTAACGGGTACCCGCTCGCAGGCCCAGGTCACCTGTGATGGTCAGATCAATCTCGGACTGGTGAGCGGTGACAGTATCAAGGTAAGGAAAAAGAATGAGGTCGTTCGCCTCTTGCACCCCCTGAAGCATAATCACTACGAGATCCTGCGCAGGAAGCTACACTGGGGCGAGCACTTCTGAGGTCTATTTTCCCGTGTGCTACCTTTCTATATCATCACGCGCATCCACTTAACGATACCAACATTCATGCTAACGCACATCCACATCTGGAATTTTGCTATTGTCGAGGCCCTCGACCTACCTTTTAGTAGTGGGCTCTCCGTGATGACGGGGGAAACCGGTGCCGGTAAATCTATTCTGCTGGATGCCCTGGGCCTGGCCCTGGGTGACCGGGCCGACAATGATCTTGTCCGCCATGGCAGCGAAAAGGCCGAGATAAGTGTGACCTTTGACACCCGTGACGCAGCCGAGGCAGAGGCCTGGCTGCAGGAACACGAAATGGCAAGCGAGAATGAGTGCATCATTCGTCGCATCATCAATACCTCAGGCCCCTCCAAGGCCTTTATCAACGGCATCCCCGCCACCGTACAACTCCTGCGCGAGTTGGGTGAGATGCTGGTCGACCTCCACGGCCAACATGAGCACCAGTCGCTGATGAAACGTGAGGTACAACGTCAACTACTTGATGATTTCGGCCACCACGCCGATCTATTACACAAGGTTAGCGATACTTATCAAGAGTGGCGGGCGTTACAAACTCGATACGATAAACTCAGTCAGGCCAGCAAGGATCGTGATGCCCGCCTGGAACTACTGCGATTTCAGGTCAAGGAACTTCGCGCACTAAACCTGCACGAAGGTGAGACCGAGCAACTGGAGCAAGAACACAAGCGTTTAGCCAACGCCAGCAAACTCATAGGTACCAGTGAACAAGTCCTCCAGATGTTGGAAGAAGGTGAGCAGACCTCCATTTTGGACCAATTGAATCTATGTGCGCAGTCGCTCAATGGTTTGGTCTCAACCGATAACGCGCTGCAGGGTATTGGAGAAATGCTTAATACCGCGCTGATCCAGGTACAGGAGGCGAGCAGCGAACTGCGCCACCACCTGGATAGTCTGGACCTCAATCCTGATCGTCTGGCTGAGGTGGAAGATCGTCTCGGTGAGCTGCACGACCTCTCGCGTAAACACCGCATGGCAGCTACCGAGTTACATCAACTCTTGCCCGTACTTGAGACCGAACTCACGGAGCTGGAAGAGGCGGATGTACAGTTGGACAAGATTCAAACAGCTATCAAGTCGGCCAGCGAAAATTATCTCAAACATGCAAGCGAATTGAGCAAACGGCGTGTGGCTGCGGCAAAGAAACTCTCCAAGGCCGTCACCACAGCTATGCAAGAGCTCAGCATGGAGGGTGGTCGCTTTGAAGTTAGCCTAATCCCACTCGACACCAACGAGTATTCACTCAACGGCCTTGAAGGCGTGGAATTCGAGGTGAGCGCCAATCCCGGTCAACCACTCAAATCGCTGGTCAAGGTGGCCTCTGGCGGTGAACTCTCACGCATCAGTCTTGCCATCCAGGTAATGACTGCGCAGCAGGCTCGCATCCCCACTCTAATCTTTGACGAAGTGGATGTCGGCATCGGTGGACGCGTTGCCGAGATCGTGGGGAGAAAATTAAATGACCTGGGCAATCATCGTCAGGTTATCTGCGTCACTCATCTACCTCAGGTAGCGGCGCTGGGTCACTATCATCTCCAGGTCAGTAAACAGATCAGCAAGGGCAGCACAACCACAGGAATTCAAACCCTATCACCTGATGAACGGGTCCAAGAGGTCGCGCGCATGCTTGGCGGTGTTCAGATCACTCAGCAGACGCTTGCACATGCCCGTGAGATGTTGGCCCAGGCAGGGGCTTAACTCAATCTGGGTTGTTATTCGGGCGAAGACTTACTTTTGACACTTGCGGCAGATACCGAAAATATAGAGTGAGTGGCTGGTAATGTTATAGCCCTTCTCCTCGGCGATCTGATGTTGACGTTGCTCGATCACATCATCCATAAACTCATCGACCCGACCGCACTTCACACATAAGATGTGATCATGGTGATCACCATCATTGAGTTCGAAGATTGAGTGGCCACCCTCGAAGTGGTGGCGCTCGACCAGACCCGCGGCCTCAAACTGGGTCAACACGCGATAAACTGTTGCCAACCCCACCTCTTCCCCACCTTCGAGAAGGGCCTTGTAGACATCCTCTGCACTCATATGCCTAGCCGGACTGCTCTCCAGAATGTTAAGGATTTTTATGCGTGGCAGTGTGGCCTTGAGCCCGGCCTTTTTTAGATCCTGAGATTCCATGTCGTCCCCTAGGGATGCGTACGCAGCCGGCTTGCGTTATGATCGAGCAACAAATTATTCCATAAACTACACACTAATGCGAACGCTTCTCATTATAGCCGTGATCCTGACCCTGAGCGCCTGCTCTGTATATCGTATTGATATTCAGCAAGGGAATACCCTCGATCCAGGCCAGGTAAGTCAGCTTAAGGCCGACATGACTGCGAGTCAGGTTCGATTCCTGCTCGGCACGCCTTTACTGGAGGACCCCTTCCACCCGGGTCGCTGGGACTACATCTACGATTTCAAACCAGGTAGTCAGTCCGACAAGCCCCCCCTGCGTAAACACCTGGTTCTGTTTTTCAAGCAAGACAAGTTGGTGACGATCGATCGACGTGAGGGCTGGAACTAAGGTCCCCGTCCAGAACAGCTTATGATTATTCGCTCTCCTTCTTCTCGGCACGTTTGCGGCGTGATTCTTTGGGATCGGCAATAAGCGGGCGGTAAATCTCGACCCTGTCTTTATCGCGCAGACTGGTATCGAGACCACATACCTTGCCAAAGATACCCACCTTATTCTCCTCAAGATTTATCTCAGGAAAGCGCCGCAGTATGCCGGATCGCTCAATGGCCTCTTTCACCGTAGCACCTACAGGTACCCGCAGGGCTAACAGGGCCTGACTATCGCGATGACCATAGGTGACTTCCACTGGGATCATCTCAAGCTGGGCCATAGACCTGCTCCGCACGGTGTGTGAAGGCATCCACCAAGGTGGTGGCAATCTGATTAAATAATTTCCCGAAGGTCATACCCAATAGTTTGTTGGAGAACTCGAAGTCCAGGTCGAGAACAACCTTACACCCCGCGTCCCCCAAGGATGTAAATCGCCAGATCCCATCAAGATGCTTGAAGGGTCCTTCGAGCAACTGCATATGAATGGTTGAATCGACCTCAAGGCGATTGCGAGTGGCGAAGGATTTGTGCAGGCCACTGTGGGCGATCTCCAGACTCGCCTCGACCTCATCGGGTGTACGTCGGAGGACTTTACTCGTGTGACACCATGGCAGGAACTCGGGGTAGGCATCGATGTCATCCACCAAACGATACATCTGTGCGGGGGTGTATCGCACCAGGGCGCTGCGGTGAATCGTTGCCATCAGCTAACCAATTTCAGAAAAATGATCAAGACCGCAACCGGTGTGATATAGCGGACGAGAAATCGCCAAATGTTATAAAGCCAGCGATACTCCAGCGCCAGCTCATCCATACTCGCCTCACGTGCCATGAACCACGCAGCAAACACTGCGATAAAGAATCCACCCCAGGGCAGCATAATATTGGCGGTGAGGTAATCCAGCAGATCAAAGATTGTCTTGCCTTCAAAAATGGAAATAAACGAGAGTGGCGTGAATTTTGACCATAGATTAAATGAAAACACCGTCAACAGACCCATCGCCCAACATGACACCCCCATCAATATGCTGGCGCGCACACGGGTAATTCCGCGGTTCTCTACCAGATAGGCCACTGCGGGTTCTATGAGGGAGATACTTGAAGTCCAGGCTGCAAAGGTCAGCAATATGAAGAAGAGGGTGGCGAAAAAACTTCCCCATGGCATGTGGCCAAAGGCCAGAGGTAGTGTCTGGAAGATCAAGCCAGGCCCCTGCCCCGGCTCCAACTGATTGGCAAATACCAGTGGAAAGATGGCCATACCCGCCAACAGAGCCACCACAGTATCGGCGACGGCGATAATAAGTGTCGCCTTTCCAATAGATGCGTCCTTGGGTAGATAAGAGCCATACACCATAATCGCGCCCATACCGAGGCTTAGGGTGAAAAAGGCATGCCCCATCGCAATAACGATACTGTTTGTCGTAATTTTGGAAAAATCCACCGCAAACAGAAAATTGAGGCCTTTGCTGAAATCACCCGCACTCATGGCATACCCCACAAGCAACAACAGGATCATGAACAACCCTGGCATCATATAACGTGCCGCCTTCTCCAGGCCCCCCTGCACGCCACGGGCGACGACGACTATCGTCAGAAACATAAACAGGCTATGCCAGAATATCAATTGGAGTGGATTTGCGACAAAGCTTCCAAACAGGGTCTTGATCATTTCAGGGGTCGAGTCGTTAAAGGCACCTGTCATGCTACGTTCGACATAGGCCAGGGCCCAACCCGCAATAACACTGTAATAGGACAGGATCAAAAATCCGGCAATCACCCCCATCCAGCCCAGCAGGTGCCACTTCTGACTATGGCCGGACTGGATGGCCAGGGCAGTCATGGTATTGATGGGCGACTGCCGACCGCGGCGACCCAACATAATCTCTGCCATCATGATCGGGATGCCGATTACGGCAATACACATGAGATAGACAATAACGAAAGCGCCACCACCGTTCTCACCTGTGATATAGGGAAACTTCCAGATATTACCCAGACCGACGGCTGAACCGGTGGCCGCCAGGATAAAGCCCCAACGACCTGTCCACTGACCATGGATGGATTCCTGCTTATCTGCCATTGTCACACCAGTTATTGTTGTCTCTAAATTGTATAGTGGCTGGGCATTGTCGATGAATCGGCCTGACTTCTCAACCATCTACACTGCCCACAAGAGCTGGCACTCAGATATAATGCCCGGATGTCGAAACAAACCGCAAAGAAATCCGATACTTCCAGCACTATCGCGCTGAACAAGAAATCACGGCACGACTACAGCCTGGAGGAGCGCTTCGAGGCCGGGTTAGTGCTTGAGGGCTGGGAGGCTAAGTCGCTGCGTGCCGGTCGTGTGCAGATGCGGGATGCCTACGTCATTGTGAAGAGCGGCGAGGCCTGGGTCATTGGCCTGCTGATATCCCCGCTCCAAACCGCCTCTACCCACATCACACCCGATGCGCAACGCAGTCGTAAATTACTATTGCGTCGCGAGGAGCTAAACAAACTCATAGGTGCAGTAGAGCGCAAGGGGTATACAGTTGTCCCCACCGCCATGTATTGGAAGAAGGGCCGAGCCAAGATGGAGGTCGCCCTCGCCAAGGGTAAACAGGCCCACGACAAGCGCGCGACCGAGAAGGACCGTGATTGGGGTCGGGAGAAACAGCGCCTAATGCGTGGAAAATCGGCTAAATAAGCCCAAGTCCTCGACCTACGACCCATCAGATTCAGATAATTTCAGGATCTTCTGCACGAAGCACATTGAATTTTCCTACCCAAGCGCCTATCTTACACACGTACCAAGGGGGCGACCTGGATTCGACGTGGGTAGCGAAACCTGAGGTGCATGCCGAGGTGCAGTTTTCTCGTAAAACAATCTGCAAAAACTTAGTTGCCAACGACGACAACTACGCACTCGCTGCTTAATACCCAGTAGGGTGCCGTCTGACCGGAGCCGTGCTTATGCGTTCGGATTCCAGGCGTCATACTCATAAGATCGCGATGAAGCACGTCCGGTGTGGATTCGTTAAAACTTATCCGGACTCGCCTTTTGTTTTCCCTGCCCGTCGGGTAGCAGAGGGTTAAACTAATAGACTGGATAAGCATGTAGAGCCGATGGCGGAGTACTTACGGACGCGGGTTCGATTCCCGCCGCCTCCACCAGAACATTGTCTAAACTAGATTCAGACAAATCCAAAAGCCAGCGTAACTGCTGGCTTTTTCTTTGGTTTTCATCCAACACCGTCCAGTGCCGTACGTTGACAGCTTGCGGAAAGTGGGGGCAACATTGGGAGCAACTGCACAAATGGGAAAAGGAGTTGCCCCCATGTCACGGACCAACACTGCCATTCACAATGCCAAGCCCGGCAGTAAACCCGTAAAACTCTTCGATAAACGTGGCCTTTATCTTGAAGTTTCACCGAATGGTGGAAAGTGGTGGCGTCTGAAGTACCGGTATGGCGGCAAAAAAAGCGTCTATCACTCGGCGTCTAGCCAGATGTTTCTCTCAAGGATGCGCGCGATCGTCGCGACCATGCACGAAGGCTAGTAGCCAATGGCGTTGACCCTAGTGAGAATCGAAAGGCAGAAAAATCTGCACGTTCAGAGGTAGACGCAAACAGTTTTGAAGTCATTGCCCGCGAGTGGTATGCAAAATTCTCCACGAGCTGGGCCGAGAACCACGGCAGGGGCTATTGCCGAATTGTTTTTAAACCGTATGACAGCGAAAAAAACGTCACTCGCATACAGGTAAAAAGTTGTGCGCGCTAAGAAGATTCGATAATCGAGTTAATGGTACGCAGTCAGACGGGACTTACTTAAAGGCGTGCTGGATATAAATGCCGATTATTGTTATTTGCCCCTCAAATGCGGCTCGACCACCTGATGTTTCTCACATTGGACGACGCCTGTGGCAGGGCGTATCTTTACATGGCGGTAGTACCCCCCACCGGTATCTGCCTTTGCAATTTTGAATTTATGTTTCTGTAGATATTGGGTTACTGCGGCAGCGTTCCTTAGGCCAATATTGTGAGGTTCCTCGCCGACATTGAACATGTCACCGCCACCACAGACGTAGACACGATAATCTGTTGGGCTTGTGCCTACGGCATAAACCCGTTTGGTCAATGCCTCAATGGCCTGATCGGCATAGCGCAGGGACTTTTCTGCATCATGAATTAATGGTGCATCAGGTAAAACAATGTGAAACATACCCGTGAAATGGAGGGTTGGGTGCCAGATTATTGCAGCAATACAAGACCCCAAAAGAGTCCTTACCACCTCAGCATTAGTCCCGAAATAGACATCACCCGCCATCAGGTACACATCGCGCACGTCATCCTTTACGCCAGTGTGTGTTGCCACTTTCTTCTCCTTGGCATTCAAATAATTCCAACCTTCAGACTATAGAACCAATCAATAAAACGTTTTACATCCTCGCCTTGATATATCGCACCATGCTGAGGGCAAAGCATGTCAATCTCCAGCTTGCCAACCCGTTCACACCAATCATTTTTTGCGCTATTCGAGCCCATCCAACGGGTATGAAACTTTTCCGCATGCTTAATGTGCCTTGAAAAATCTTTCACAAACATATCTTGTTGTTCGACTGGCAATAATGCTGCCCCAACATCACCGCTAAATAATATTTTAGCCACAGGATCATACACGTGAAAGTTTCCCGATGAGTGCAGGTAATGTGCTGGCACAAAATTAACATCTAGACCGCCTATCTTCACTGACGACCCCTGGTCCGGCAAGGGAATAAATGTCGTATTATCCCCACCAAAGTGAGGAATAAAACTATTCCACAACCAACTCATATAGCATTTAAGTTCCGGCTTGAATTCCAACCAAAGTTGAAGTGATGAGATAATATCAGGATCCTGGTGAGAACCAAAAAGCGCCGTAATCTTACGAGGGTCCCATTGCTCACTGATCGCTGAAAAAACTGCCGGGAATATTTCCATACCTCCCGGGTCCATCAAAATGGCTTCATCACCTGAAATGAGAAGATATTCATTCGTATCAATAATGTAATTTGGTTTATCAGGATCTCGAGCTATCACCGCCCATTTATGCATTCCATTCTCATAGATAAACTGTAATTTTTTCATATTATTATTTCGTTCTCACTAATATAAATCTGGAAGGATTCTATCCGACCATACGTTGCTCAGAGAGAGTGGACATTCCTAGCCTTGCTGAGTCCTCGATTTCAATTATCACATTTTCCATATCATCTGCGATGAGGCGAAGCTGTTGCGACAGACCACCCGTTAGATTCGCTTCGATTTTGGCTAAAACAACAAGATTCTGACCGGTACCGATTAATACCAGAGTACGTTCCATATCGGATTTCAGGGCCTGCAGAGATCGCTCAATAGCCAGATTGAGTTCATCCGCTGAAGAACGTCCAATCCGGGCCCCCTGGTGAAGACCAGATTTTTGAAGGGCCGAATCAAGCAGGAAATAGCGGCGTTGCGCCTTGGCATTATTTGCCACGAGGGTCACCAACATCTCGACCTGTTTCATATTAATTTCAATCTGCCTGGTCAATTTGTCACTGAAATTTCTTAACTGTAGTGTCACAGAGGAGAAACCTGCAACATTCTGATTGGTCTTGCGTGACATGAACATTGCGTTCAGGGCGATGAGATATACCCTGCGTGCGCGAGAAACGACCTGACGCATGGCCTGATTGACCTCCGCCACCGCCCCCAGGTTAATTTTCTGACTCATCAAGACTACCAGCTTGAATCCAACAAATAATGTATCGCTGATATATCGTCAAAGTCAGATATTTCCTTAACAAATATCTACAATTGATCCGGTTCTTGACCTGAATATTTTTATAAGGGGGCGGGGAGTTGTGACATCCAAATAAATGTCAAGAATCGAAACACGACCAAACTTCACTCGCGTTGCCGTCAATGAGCTATCGGATGAATATTATATATAAAGTGGGGTGAATAATATAAAAGGCTAATCGCCACCATCGGCGACTAGCCTGTGAGGCTTGACAATCTAGCTAGTTGGCGATGACCTTCTGCACCCCTATAAACTTGCGTACCCATGGTGACCAACGTCTGACCTCTTCGGGGAGTTGTGCTATTGCGGCATTTGCTTCATCAACAGAAGAATATGAACCATAGACAAGATTATACCAATCCTCTCCGTCACGAACGCTCTTGTAATATCCAGCCTTGCCGTTAAGACTAAACTCTTCGAAGTACGACCTAATCTTCTCAACATCGCGGCTACTTGCAATTTGCAGGGTATAATAGCGTGGATTCTGTTGCACAACCCACTCTTCCGGATTTTTCTGTGTCGCTTGCGCCGTCTCTACCCGTGGGCGAGAGGTATAGGCCGCAGGTGT
>JAHEDA010000376.1 GCA_024641445.1 Gammaproteobacteria bacterium | reverse complement strand
GCACGGCCAATAGCTGTTGATCGACGGCAAAGGGTACGACCCGCATCATCAGGTGACGATCATCCATCAAGGGGGACGGGACCACCGTGTCCTGATCATGATTGCCGCGGTCGTAAAACTGAATGAAGGTGGGGTGACGAATCAGATTCGTGATGCGCTGGCCTATATCCTGGGGGTAACGCAGCCCAAGCATCTGGCCTGCGGCCGCGTTCCACCAATCCAGTTCACCATATTGGCGGAGCACCACGATGCCATCAGGCATCGCCGCCAGGGTGTCACGAAAGCGTGTCAGGAGATCGGCAAGACGCCTGCTACGCTGGCGTTGTTGTTTCTGTAGGCGGTAAAGGCTGGCGAAGACGTCATCCCACAGGCCGGATGCGGTCGGGGGCGCGGCCTTGCTTTTGTAGCGCAGCCAATAGTCCAGTCGCATGAGGTTGTAGAGGTGCCAGAACAGATAAACGACGGTCGATCCCAGCAGCCACAGGCTAATGTCATCGAAGATAGAACCCAGCAATAAGGCTACGGCCCAGATCAACAGGAGACGGACGAATTCCTTAAAGCTATAGCGTTTCATTGGCTAATGTTGTAGTGAGAATCGGTAACCCGCGCCTCGTACGGTCTGAATAAACTCCTCACAACCCACCGGCTCCAGCGCCTTGCGCAGACGCCGGATATGTACATCAACGGTACGCTCTTCAATATACACATCATTGCCCCAAACCTGGTCCAACAACTGGTTGCGACTATACACCCGTTCGGAGTGGCTCATAAAAAACTCCAACAGCCGGAACTCGGTTGGCCCCAACTCCACCATCTTACCATCGGCCGCAACGCGGTGACTGGCCCGGTCGAGACTCAGCCCACTGGCCGTGAGCACCTCGCCGCTGGTGGCGGTACCACTGCGACGGAGTAAGGCACGGATGCGGGCCACCAGCTCCTGGGTAGAGAACGGCTTGGTGATGTAATCATCCGCCGCCAGCTCCAGCCCCCGGATCTTATCCTGCTCGTCGTCCCGCGCCGTGAGCATAATAATTGGTATCTGCTCGGTAAGTTTATCCCGGCGCAGTCGCTGCGCATACTCCAGACCACTAATCCCCGGGAGCATCCAGTCCAGTAGGACCACATCCGGCATGGTATCGCCAATGAGCATTTGGGCGGTGTGTGCATCGGGGGCCTGCATGACCTCGAAACCCTCACGCCCCAAGGCAAACTCCAGCATCTCGCGGATGGCCGCCTCGTCCTCTACCAGCAGAATCTTGTATTTTACTGTATCCATAGCACCCATTTTTTATGACAAATAACTTGCTGCCAGATTACAGCCCATGAGTATTACAGAAAGATGACATTCCGGGCAGAAATCTGTCGGGTCCCGTGACGAACCCAATATATAGATGATATTCTTCCGTGCCATCAGCCTGGCCAGGCCCCGCCGCCCATGCCTAAACGACCAACCAATCAAAGGTTTACTATGACAAGAATCTGGCTTCACCTCGGAATCGCACTCTTCCTGACCCTCGCCCTGCCAGCCACCAACGCGCTGGCCAAGACCCGCTATGTCAGTGATCAGATGGTCATCACCCTGCGCAGCGGCCAGGGGAATCAATTCGAGATCATCAAGACCATGCCGAGCGGCCTCAAGCTGGAACTGTTGGAGGAAAACGAGGCGGGCTACGCCCATGTGCGTACACCCGATGGCGTCGAGGGCTGGGTGCGTACCCAGTATCTAACCGACAAACCCATCGCGTCCGTGCAATTAGAGGCCCTACAAACCAAGTATGATCGCCTGAATGAGGGCTTCACCAGCATGAAGCAGGAACTTGTCGCCCTCAAGACCGAAAACAAAACGGTCACTAAGGAACGCGACGACCTGCGCAATGCAAATACCAAGATGAACGCCGACATCGAGCGCATGAAACAGGTTGCCGGCAAGCCGATCCTGATCGACCAGGAAAATCGTGAGCTCAAGGAACAGACCGTACGCCTCACCACCGACCTGCAACTGGTTCGCCAGGAAAACCAGGCGATGCGTGACCGTTCCGATAAAGATTGGTTTATCGCCGGTGCCGGGGTGCTGTTATTTGGTTTGGTGATTGGTCTGATCATCCCCCGTGTCCGCTGGCGCAAGAAGACCAGTTGGGACTTCTAAACTCAAATACTCCACTATACTTATACGCCAAACACTATCCCCGCACCTGCGGGGATAGTCTTATCCCGGGTCACAAATCGGTCGAACATGAACACACCTGCCCCCACCCTGATACAGATGCTTACCGGTCTCATCGCCACGCCCTCTGTCAGCAGCGTGAGCCCCGAGTTTGACCAGAGCAATCGCCCTGTGATTGATTTATTGGCCAACTGGCTCGACGAACTTGGCTTCGTCGTCGAGGTGCAGGTACTCGAGACCCAGCCGCACAAAGCCAACCTCGTTGCGCGTCTGGGCAATGGCCCCGGTGGCCTGGTCTTTGCGGGACATACCGATACCGTCCCCTTCAATACCGAAC
>JAHEDA010000081.1 GCA_024641445.1 Gammaproteobacteria bacterium | reverse complement strand
GGGGCGTGTGCCAAACAGAATTAAACCGACTTGATCGCCGTGTCGGTGTTCGATGAAATCACCTGCCACCTCTTGTACTACTTGCAGGCGTGTGGCATTACCGGCCATGTCCTGTGTCGCCATTGAACCGGAGACATCGACTGCCAACAGTAAACGTCGGCCAGTCGTTGGTACTGGCAATGGGTCTCCGAGCCATTGCGGGCGCATACCCGCAGCGACCAATAGCAGCCACACCAGGGCAAACAGTGCCTTACGTCGACGTGAGGTGCGATGCTGTGTAGGTGCTCGTTCAGCCGCCACGGCTGCGGCAAAGGGCATGAATAGCGCGCTGCCTTGTTGTTTTGCTGGAGGTAACCATCGGCGTAGCAACCATGGCAAGGGTAGACACACGATCATCCAGGGCCAGGCGATGTGGATCATTTGTTCCCCTTGATAAATGCCTGTGCGCCACTCAACCAGCTTTCTCGCTGGGCGATAGCGTTACCGCCATAGGCTGCACGCAATAGGTTGGCACCACAATCGTCAGATAAGTCTTCACCGCCGTGCTCAACAAGAAATGCTAGCCAGCGCACGCCGCTCAACTTGGCTACCTGATCAGGCCCGAAACGTGCTAAGGCATAACGACGTAATAGATGTTCGAGTTCGCGTGCGAGCTCGCCGTCATCGAGAAAATCATTCTGTAAGTTTTTTAGGTCGCGTATGGCAATTCGACGTAATCGAACTGTTGGGCGAGTATACCAATAGGCTACTGTGGCGATCAGAGTGATGAATATAATCAAGAGCCCCCACCATCCAGGTGCAAGAGGCCACCAACCTGAAGGTGGTGGTGCATGGTCCAGTGCAAGTTGTGCTAACCAGGCCGGAGTCACGCCGCCCATGTAGGCTCCCGCAATAGGGTGTTCATGCTTTCGATCACGGCATCGTGTGTACTCAAACGACTCAGTGGCAAATTGAGACGCATCGCCATGTCGATCAGCGTTTGTTCGCGGGCCCGCCAAATGTTTTGCCACTGTGTACGTGTGTCATCGCCACTCATCCACCAAAGTCGATTTGGCAGTCCGACGCGATAACTTCCAGCAGGCAGTCCATCACGCTCCAGAGGATCAGTAATCCATAATAAACGACAATCACTATGCAGCGTAGTACTGGCGAGCATGCTCTCGGTCGCGCTATTCAACGCCGCGAAGTCACTCAATACCAGGATTAGGCTGCCAGGTTGTATTAATGGGCGAAGTGTCGAAACGGCCTTCAGCAAACCGTCGTACGCAGGTGTACCGGGTGCCCGGGGTTGTGCCTCAAGCAAAGTTTGTAGAACGGGTAGTACGCCGGCCTCGCGGCCGCGAGGTGGCAATATATCAGGCGTATTCGCGCCATGGGCAATCACCGCACCGACACGGTCGCCGCCGTTTGCCGCTACCCAGGCAAGCATGGCTGCCGTGCGTAGTAACAAGGTAGATTTGAACTGGCGGCGACTGCCAAAATAGAGTCCTGCATGCAGGTCTGCCACTATCCAGACTGGGCGTTCGCGCTCTTCACGAAACAATTTTGTATGGGTACGCCCGCGTCGTGCGGTGACCCGCCAGTCGATGTTGCGCGTGTCATCACCGTGCGCATACAGTCGCACCTCTTCAAACTCCAGACCGCGCCCGCGTTGAGCACTACGATGTCCTCCCTGAAGCTGGGCCATGGCCGGGCGGCGTGCGCGCAGAGTCAAGCTGCGCACCGCGCCACGCAAGGCGGATAGTTCAGCAAGGTCGGGAAGGATCATGGTGCTGGAACCTTTTGCAGCAATTCCTGAATACACTCCTGTGCACCGATACCACGTGCCTGTGCGGTGTAATCCAGCAACAGACGATGACGGAGTGCATTGGGTGCGATGGCTTGTACATCTTCCGGGCTGACGTAGTCACGCCCATCAAGCCAGGCCAGGGCACGGGCACCGCGTTCTATGGCGATGGCCGCGCGTGGACTGGCACCCCAGCGCAACCATTCGGTCAGATTTCTGCTGTAATTCTGTGGCCGTCGGGTGGCATCGACCAGAGCGGCAATGTAGTCGGTGACGGAATCGGCAAGATTCAGACTCAAGGCCTCGCGTCGTGAGGCGAAGACCGTCTCTTGGGTCATTGGGGTGGCGGGAGGTGGTAATTCCTGTCCGTCGAGTGCCTCGCGTCGCGATAATTCCATAATGAGACGCGTGTTGGCGCGGTCGGGGTAATCGATGAGTGCGTGCAACATGAAGCGATCAAGTTGCGCCTCAGGCAGTGGATAGGTGCCCTCATGTTCGATTGGATTCTGCGTCGCCATTACTAAAAATAGGCGCGGCAGAGGGTAGGTCGTCATGCCCACGCTTATCTGATGTTCCGCCATGGCCTCTAACAGTGCCGATTGAACCTTGGCAGGGGCGCGATTGATCTCATC
Source organism: Gammaproteobacteria bacterium (assembly GCA_024641445.1). Lineage (GTDB taxonomy): Bacteria > Pseudomonadota > Gammaproteobacteria > UBA6429 > Thiohalophilaceae > JAHEDA01. The sequence goes on along the minus strand of JAHEDA010000081.1, from coordinate 6,759 downwards.
GGCCAGTATCAGATTGTGAAATAGGGGACCGCGTTGAAAACGGAAACTGCCATCTTCAGGGTGATAGATATCGGAACCCGTGAGGTCAGCCGGTAACATATCGGGGGTGAACTGCACGCGCTGGAAATCGCATTCCAATCCATGTGCTAATGCCTTGATGGCGCGTGTCTTGGCAAGACCGGGTGGCCCTTCAATTAACAGGTGTCCTTCTGCCAACAGCGCAACGAGCAGGCTCTCTACCAATTTAGGTTGCCCGAGGATCTGTGTGTTGAGATAGCGTTGGAGTTCTTTAAAGGTAGAGAGATTATTGTTTTGCGAAATACTTGTTGCTGCTGAACGCGGGTCCATTACTCACTCCTGTTATTGAGTGTTGCTTGCTACGGTCGTCTCTTGGTGGCCTCTGAATATCTGTTCGCAGTGTCCTACGGCTGATTAACGTGTTGCCAGTATGAATACTGCCCGTCTCCATCCGATGGATTTGACAGGTGTCCTTTTGAATCGCCTTGGCAAAAAAAGTTCCCTAGGTGTGGAGTCCCTCTCCACGAGAATGGTTTATCTGCGAGCGCAACCAAACAGCGGGTGTTTTTCTCCGGCGCTTACATTAGACGCACATTGATATACTCCGGCTCCAGTTGCAGTCATATCACTATCCAGTGAACTCAGGCGCCGAGTAGTGATTCGATGATGGTGTATTAGAGTGTGGTGTACACGACATGCTTAAACATAATTCGCGACACACATGTTCTGTGGCTTAGATATCGATAATCGATTGAAGCGGTTTTGCCTGCCATCCGCGTGCGCGAGCCTCGCGAATGAAGTCCTCTGATTTTCACCACTCACGGAGTCTTGAGCATAGACAGTCATCCCCCCGACATGTAGCCCATATGTTGGGGACTTCATAGGCAGTGCGCAGGGAAAGAAGTGATTGTTATGGGCTTGCCTAGGCTGTGGTTACGCGGCACACTCCGGTCTGAACCTTGGCGAGGTGGGTGCCACGGGTTACATATAACGTAGAAGAACAAATGATGGGGGCCAGGACACATGTCGCGTGATTATGATGAGAAGCGGGATTTCATTCGTGTCAGTGTCGATTGCGAGATCAAGTTTCGCGAGATGGGTACCGAAAAAATGGACTCCGGGCGCGTCATCAATTTGAGTGGGCGCGGGATGTTGTTTGTCGCTGAATACGGTACCCCGGTGGATTCTCATCTCGAGGTGCTGGTGACCCCGGAGCGTGAGATCACCCCGCCCCTGCACGCCAAGGTGCGGGTGGTGCGCATGGAAAAAAATCGCCGTGGTGAGGGGTATCAGATCGGGGCCATCATCGTCGAAATGCTCGATGACTAGTATCAATACCAAAAGTCATCAAGCCCGCTAGCCTTCGAGCTCGCCTCTAACCCGGTCTCGTTATACCCACTCGTCTATCCGTGACATCAGCTCGGTACCATCCAGATTCGCCGTGTCCATATAGCGGGTGAGTGCCTGCCGAGCAGGGTGGCTGGTATTGGCAGGAAGGGAGAGATTGCGGGCCGGGTGCAGTGGCCGTGGTTTACCCGGCTCGTTGTCGGTGGGTCTTTTTGTGTTCTGGGCCTCATCAGTCGGAGTCGGGGGGCGCCTTTCCTCGGCCTTATCCCGATTCAAGGGAGAGGGCGGCCAGGCTGAGGGCAGATAGACCGCAGGTAGGGTTGGACGTATTTCCATGGCTGGCCTGTGCGCGAGGGTGGTATAACTTTAAGTGATCATTGGTGTATCGCAAGCGGTCGGATAGGACAAATGCGGCAAATTCCCTCTACAGATAAGGACTTACTTGGGCTCGCCGAACAGGTAGGTGGGTGTCTACGCGCACACGGTTGGTCGTTGGTGACGGCCGAGTCGTGTACCGGGGGCTGGGTATCCAAGGTGATTACGGATGTGGCGGGTAGCTCGGTCTGGTTTGAGCGGGGCTTTGTAACCTATACCAACGTTGCGAAGCATGAGCAGTTAGGTGTCCCCGACTCCATATTAAGGGAATATGGTGCGGTAAGTGAGGCTACCGTTCAGGCCATGGCACAAGGCGCCTTGGTCCATAGCCATGCCCAGGTCAGCCTTGCGATTACCGGTATCGCGGGTCCGGGCGGTGGCTCCCCCCTTAAACCGGTGGGCACGGTCTGGTTTGCCTGGGGTGGCAGTGCGGGGCAGGGGATACACACGCTTCAGCACCTCTTTCAAGGGGGGCGGGAGTCCATACGCCGACAGGCCGTGGCGACCGCCCTTACCGGGTTACTTCAGCACTTTGCCTGAGGCCGGACACAAACGACTGTTCCTTGCCATCTGGCCGACGAATGAGCTTCAACGGGCACTCGCCCAATGGGTAAGCCCTGTGCTTAGGGGTGTAAAGGGGCGTGCGGTCACCCCCGAGTTGCTGCATCTGACCCTGGCCTTTCTGGGTAGTGTGGATGCCTCCGCCCAGGCTTGTATAGAAAAGGCAGTGGCAGGGCTCCACTTTGAGCCCTTTGACTTGAGTCTGAGTCGATTTGGCTTCTGGCCACGCCCCCAGGTCATCTGGGCGGGTCCCGAGGTGACTCCGCCACCGTTACAGGACCTCCATACGCAGATAAGCCAGGTCATCCAACCCTGTGGCTATCGGCCCGAAACTAGACCTTTTAGCCCCCATGTAACCCTGATGCGTAAGGCGCACTATGCCCCCGATACCTTATCGCTTAGCCCTTTTTACTGGCGTGTGGAGGGCGTAAGCCTAGTGCAATCACTGTCTTCTCCTGAGGGAGTGCGGTATGTCCCGCTATGTAATTGGCCATTTCGATGAAATTGCTGAAATCAACCGGCGACATCCTTGCTCAATGCTAGAGCCGGTACGGCAAACTGTGGAATAATGGCGCCGGTTGCTCAGTGGGTGACGATTCACCCTGTGAATCTACGGAGGGATTTACACTAACCTTTAGGGGGTTTATCAAATGGAAGAGAACAAACAGAAGGCTTTAAGTGCTGCGCTGAGTCAGATTGAAAAGCAATTTGGCAAGGGCTCGGTCATGCGCATGGGCGATGCCCAGGCAGTGCGCGATGTATCCGCTATTTCCACCGGTTCCTTGGGGCTCGATATCGCTTTGGGTATCGGTGGCCTGCCGCGTGGGCGCGTGGTGGAGATCTACGGTCCGGAATCCTCCGGTAAGACGACCCTGACGCTTCAGGTGATCGCGGAGTGCCAGAAGCTGGGTGGTACGGCAGCCTTTATCGATGCTGAGCATGCGCTGGACCCCCAGTACGCCGAGCGACTCGGCGTCAATGTCAATGAATTGCTCGTGTCGCAACCGGATACCGGTGAACAGGCCCTGGAGATCACCGATATGCTGGTGCGCTCGAGTGCCGTGGATGTGGTGGTGGTCGACTCCGTCGCGGCCTTGACACCCAAGGCCGAAATCGAAGGCGAGATGGGTGACTCTCACATGGGTCTACAGGCCCGTCTGATGTCACAGGCCCTGCGTAAGCTCACCGCTAATATCAAGCGCTCCAATACCCTGGTGATCTTCATCAACCAGATCCGTATGAAGATCGGTGTGATGTTTGGTAACCCCGAAACCACCACCGGTGGTAATGCGCTCAAGTTCTATGCCTCCGTGCGTCTGGACATTCGTCGTATCGGTGCCATCAAGAAGGGTGATGAGGTGGTGGGGAGTGAGACCCGCGTGAAAGTGGTGAAGAACAAGGTTGCACCACCCTTCAAGCAGGCCGAATTCGATATCATCTACAACGAAGGCATTTCACGTGAGGGCGAGATCATCGACCTCGGTGTCAAGGCCGATATCGTGGAGAAGTCGGGCGCCTGGTATAGCTATAACGGTGATCGCATCGGTCAGGGCAAGGACAATGTGCGGCAGTTTTTGAAGGAGCACAAGGATATTGCCCAGGCCATTGAGGCACAGATCCGTGCCAAGGTATTGCCTGGTGCTATCGCTGCGCCTGAAGAGGCCGAAGAGGATCTGGTCGAGGCCTGATCCCCTAACGGTGATTGTGTGTGAATACTGATGTTCGAGTGGCGGCGATGCGCCTCCTGGCTCGCCGTGAACACAGTGTGCATGAATTAACGCTGAAGCTCTCAAGCAAAGGCTTTGCCGGGTCGGATATTACTCCGGTCTTGCAGGGCCTTTGTGCTGAAGGCCTCTTGAGTGATGAACGTTTCACGGAGGCCTATACCGACATGCGCAAGGGGCGCGGCTATGGCCCTTTGCGTATCCAGGTTGAGTTGCAGCAACGCGGAATTTCGAAAGAATTGATGTTGCAGTATATCGACAGCCCTGAACACGATTGGCGCGAACAGGCGCAGTGGGTGCGGGAGAAAAAATTTGGCAAGGCCTTGCCGCAGGATTACCGTGAGCGGGTGCGACAAATGCAGTTTTTGCAATATCGGGGATTTTCCTCGGATCACTTCCGAGCAGTCTTCGGTGACGAAGAATAAATAAGAATAAACAGGGTGTAATGGCGAATAGATTATGAAGAGCGCAGCGATCAGACAGGCCTTTCTGGAGTACTTCCGTCAGCACGGACACGAGGTACTGCCCACCAGCTCACTGGTGCCCGGTAATGACCCGACACTCCTGTTTACCAATGCGGGCATGGTGCAATTCAAGGATGTCTTTCTCGGCCAGGACAAGCGCGATTACAAACGTGCAACCACTGCGCAGCGTTGCGTACGCGCCGGTGGCAAGCACAACGATCTGGAAAATGTCGGTTACACCGCGCGTCATCACACCTTCTTCGAGATGCTGGGGAATTTCAGCTTTGGCGATTACTTCAAGCGTGAGGCCATCAACTTTGCCTGGGAATTATTGACCAAGGTCTTCAAGCTGCCGCCCGAGCGCCTGTGGGTGACGGTGTATGCCGAGGACACCGAGGCTGCGGATATCTGGTTGAAGGAGCTGAAGATTGATCCGACACGCTTCAGTCGCATCGGTGACAAGCCCGGCAAGAAGAAATTCGAGAGCGATAATTTCTGGTCGATGGGCGATACCGGACCCTGTGGCCCTTGCACCGAGATCTTTTATGACCATGGCGCGGATATCCCCGGCGGACCGCCCGGCACGCCCGAAGAGGATGGCGATCGCTACATCGAGATCTGGAATCTCGTCTTCATGCAATTCAACCGTGATGCCTCGGGCACGATGACACCGCTACCAAAGCCCTCCGTGGATACCGGCATGGGGCTCGAACGTCTGGCCGCGGTGCTACAGGGTGTGCACAGCAATTATGAGATCGATCTCTTTGTCGCACTGATTAAGGCCGCGGCAGAGGCGACAGGCTGCAAGGACCTGACCAATAACTCTCTCAAGGTGATCGCCGATCACATTCGCTCCTGTAGTTTTTTGATCACGGATGGCGTAACCCCCTCAAACGAAGGCCGAGGTTATGTCCTGCGTCGCATCATTCGCCGTGCCCTGCGTCACGGTTACATGTTGGGGGCCACGGATGCCTTTTTCTACAAACTGGTTAAGGCACTGGTGGGTGAGATGGGTGAGGCCTATCCAGAACTGAAGCAACAACAGGCCGTGGTCGAACGCGTGTTGAGGCAGGAAGAGGAAAAATTTGCCCTGACCCTGGCACAGGGTATGACGATCCTGGAAGAGATCATTCCGAGCCTCAAGCACAAGGTCATCCCCGGCGATGTCGTCTTCAAACTCTATGACACCTACGGCTTCCCGGTCGACCTCACGGCGGATATCGCAAGGGAGCGGCAGTTGACGCTCGACATGGAGGGTTTTGAGCACGAGATGAATGCCCAGCGCGAGCGGGCACGCTCCGCCAAACACTTTGCCGTCGATTACAGCAAGGCGATCAAGATTGAGGGTGTCACCACCTTTACCGGCTATGAACACCTGGACGATAGCGCGAAGGTATTGGGTATCTACGTCGAGGGCAATGAGGTTAAGCAGATTGCCGAGGGGCAGTCCGGTATGATCGTACTGGATATTACCCCCTTCTATGCCGAGTCGGGTGGCCAGACCGGTGACAGCGGCCAGCTGTTGGGCGAGGCCGGTAAGTTTCGGGTCGAAGATACTCAAAAGCAGGGCGCCAGCATCGTCGGCCATTTTGGTACGGTGAAGGAAGGTGCCTTACGAGTAGGCGATAAGGTGCACGCCGAGGTTAGCACTGCCTTGCGTCAGGCCACGGAATATCATCATTCGGCTACACACTTGTTACACGCTGCCCTGCGTAATGTCCTGGGTGAGCATGTGGCACAGAAGGGTTCATTGGTAAATTCAGATCGTCTACGTTTCGATTTCTCTCACTTTGAACCCATTACCCCCGTTCAACTCAAGTCCATTGAGGCAATAGTGAACGAGCAGATTCGCCGTAATCACCCGGTCGAGACCAATCTGATGGGCTACCAGCAGGCGGTGGAGTCCGGTGCCATGGCGCTGTTCGGTGAGAAGTACGGGAATGAAGTGCGGGTGCTGCGCATGGGTGATTTCTCGGTAGAACTCTGTGGCGGCACCCACGTCTCACGTACCGGCGACATTGGTCTGTTCAAGATCATCAGTGAGACGGGTGTGGCGGCGGGTGTACGCAGAATTGAGGCGGTCTCAGGACAGCGTGCGCTCGAGTGGGTCAACCGCAGTGAGGGGCGTCTGCAACAGATCGCCAGCATGCTGAAGGGTAGTCGTGAAGATGCGGATGATCGGGTGCGCCAGTTACTTGAACGTAACAAGCTCCTGGAAAAGGAGCTCGAGCAGGTCAAGGGCAAGCTTGCCAGTAGTCAGGGCAGCGATT
>JAHEDA010000375.1 GCA_024641445.1 Gammaproteobacteria bacterium | reverse complement strand
CCCACAGGCCGTGCGCATCGAATGGCATGGTCACATGCTCGGCTATGTGCCACGGCGTGATAATACGGCGGTGAGCCAAATGCTCACACGGGGCGAGCATTTGCATGGGTGTATCACGGCACTGCGCCATGACAGCAACCCGTGGGCGCGGGTGGAAATCAGTATTGAGATGGTGGTGTAGTCATGCCGCAATTACCCAGTGGCAAACACATCGCTATCCAGGCCAACCGTATCGACGAAATGTACGATGAGGCCTTTAACGGCACCCAGGCACACAAGCTCATGCAGATAGAGGACATTGAAGATTTATATCCCTATGTGGATGTCATCTACTTTGAAGGGGACTCCGACTATGTCAATGCAGAGGATGGTGCGCCGGGTTCAATCGCGATGCCAGATGGACTCAGGCCTGTGAACAGTGGTTTTACCCTTGCCACAATTCTCCAGGATATAGCGAATTGGTGCGAAGAAGACAGGAAGTATTTTAGTGATCACTTGAGGTCTGAGCGTGTCGTCGGCCTGCTGAATTCGATCCTGGGGGACGTAAAACAGAAACAAGTAATGCTGCTGGAAGAAGGCCCCGAATTGGGCCGCTTGCTGGCCATGTATTGGCGTGCGGGTGTGCATCCCTTGCAAGAAGAACAAGAGAGCCCACCGAATAAATGGGAGACGAGTTTTGTTGACGATAAACGAGTTCAGGTCTTCGCACTCGCTGCCATGATGCGCATGTTTCTCAACTCAAAAATATTCAAGGAGTTTACTGCACAACACCAAAAATATTTCGATATGCTGGAAGGCTTCATAAGTGTTGCTATAGGACGTAATCAAGATGTCCTTGAACCGTGGCTGTGGAAAACGAAGCTGGCGTCCGATGAGGTTGCAGAAGAGATGTGGCAAGCGAAAGTGCTGGATGACCTGCCGCAACACTACAGAGGTCACCTTGCAGGACAAATGCCGTATTCGATCAATATGTTTTGGCCAGCTATGGATAATGCCGAGGCGCGTGAACTGTTTCCTGTGGAATATGAAATTCTCAGTGCGGCGTGGTTATCACCGTATGTGACTAAAATGACGAGTGGTCTGTAGTGATGTCAGACAAGCTGTATTACAGATATTGGGGTAAGGCTTCAAAAGAAAATGGTAGTTACCATCTTTTGCCATATCACAGCCTGGATGTGGCGGCGGTGGGGTATATCTTGTTGCAGAGGATACCCAAATTTAAAAGGAAACTTGTTCAGCTTTCAGGTATGGATGAGTCTCTATTCATGAGCTGGGTGCTGGTTTTATTGGCTTTGCATGACCTGGGGAAGTTTCTGGATGCCTTTCAACAGTTGCGCAAAGATATTTTAATGCTATTGCAGAAGCGGGAAAGTAATGCAAGCGCAGGTGTTCGCCATGATACGTTGGGTTACCATTTCTGGCGTGAACATATCCTCCCATTATTTCAGGAGTTGGGTGTGTTGAATACGAAAACCAGTCGCACGATGCCTTTGGATATTGCCGCGTTAGATGCCTGTATGAGTGCTGCCACGGGGCATCATGGTGTTCCTCATGAGGATTTACAATGGCGTTTATCAAATTTTATAAATCGACCGAATGATGTTGATGCTGCAAAGCAGTTTGTGCGCGATGTTCTTAATCTGTTTCTTGGTGAGAATAAAAAATATCCAGAAGTTGATATTGATCAAGCAAACCAGGCCTCATGGTGGCTGGCCGGGTTTACTGTTCTTTGTGATTGGCTGGGTTCGAGTCGGGAAGCGGCGGATTTTTGTTCCGAGCCAAAACCATTGTCGGATTATTGGGATGACGCTGTTAAGTGGGCGGAGGTCGTTGTTGAAAAGAGTGGGCTATTACCCGCGATAGTATGTAAACACTTTAATATCACCGATCTGTTTGAGAAAAAGAAAAGTAATATTGCCCCTACGCCGCTACAAACAGCAGCGGCTGAATGTCAAATAGGTATTGGCCCGCAATTATTTATCCTGGAGGATGTAACCGGATCAGGTAAAACTGAGGCAGCGATTTTATTGCTGCATCAACTTATGACACAAGGTTTGGCGGAAGGCGCCTATTTTGGACTGCCTACCATGGCGACATCCAACGGTATGTACCGTCGTATGGGTAAGGTCTACCGTAAGCTCTATAGCCCGGAAAGCAATCCATCATGTGTGCTGGCCCATAGCGCCCGGGAAATGTCTGAAGAGTTCCGCAAATCAATAAAGGTTTATGCAGAAGACACTCGGTCTGATTATGGTGACGGAACCATGCCGGCAAGCGCACACTGTAGCGCCTGGCTGGCGGATAACCGTAAAAAGGCCTTGCTGGCGGATATCGGTGTGGGAACGATTGATCAGGCGCTGCTTGCTGTGCTCCCCTCCCGACATCAATCACTGCGACTACTCGGACTATTGGGTAAGGTTCTGATAATTGATGAAGTGCACAGTGCGGATCGTTATCAGAATGTCCTGATTTGTCATTTGCTCAAAGCGCACGCCTCGACGGGG
>JAHEDA010000374.1 GCA_024641445.1 Gammaproteobacteria bacterium | reverse complement strand
AATTAAACATCAGCATAACGGGTACGCTCACCCAGCCAACGCCGGATCAGGGGTGTCACCTGCTCCGGGTGTTGCGCCAACATCGTGTCCGCCACCGCCTGCACCTGAGGCAACATGGCCTGATCACGTTGCAGGTCGGCAATCTGTAATAACAAGACGCCGGTCTGACGCGTCCCCAGCACCTCGCCCGGCCCGCGCAGATCCAGATCCTTTTGCGCAATCACAAAACCGTCGTTGCTCTCGCGCATTACCGCCAGACGCGCCCGTGCATTTTCCGAGAGCGCGCCATGATACATCAACACACACACGCTGGCCTGGGTACCACGACCAACACGCCCGCGTAACTGATGTAATTGTGCCAGCCCCAGGCGTTCGGCATTCTCGATGATCATCAGGCTGGCATTGGGTACATCCACACCAACCTCGATCACCGTCGTCGCAACCAATAGGTCGATCTCAGCCGCCTTGAAGGCGGCCATCACCCGCTCCTTTTGTTCGGGCTTCAGGCGACCATGCACCAAGCCAATGCGCAGGTCCGGCAGGGCCTCCGCGAGCTGGGACGCGGTATCCTCAGCCGCCTGGCACTGCAAGGCCTCGGACTCCTCGATCAGTGTACAGACCCAATACACCTGCCTACCCTCGGCACAGATACGATGGACGCGCTGGACCACCTCATCTCGCCGAGCATCGGGCAGTACTACTGTTTCGATCGGCTTGCGTCCAGGCGGTAGCTCATCGATGACCGAACAGTCCAGATCGGCATAGGCCGTCATGGCCAGGGTACGCGGGATCGGGGTCGCGGTCATGATTAACTGGTGCGGCAAGTAACCGTTCTGTACACCCTTCTCGCGTAAGGCCAGACGTTGATGCACGCCGAAGCGATGCTGCTCGTCGATCACCAACAGCGCCAGATTATTGAAACTCACCTCATCCTGAAACAGGGCGTGCGTACCGATCACCACCTGAGCATCGCCCGAGGCCATCGCCTCCATCGCCTCGCGCCGCGGCTTGGTCTTGAGCTTGCCCGAGAGCCAGGCAAGCTGAATACCCAAAGGCACCAGCCACTGACTAAAGTTGCGATAGTGTTGCTCCGCCAGGATCTCCGTCGGCGCCATTACCGCCGCCTGAAACCCCGAGGCTACCGCATGCAGGGCTGCAATCGCCGCCACCACGGTCTTTCCCGAGCCCACATCGCCCTGCACCAGGCGCAACATTGGCGTCGTAGTATTCACATCAGAGGCAATCTCCGTTAACACGCGCTGTTGAGCCGCCGTGAGGACGAAGGGTAATTGGGTTATAAATTGCTCGACGAGTTTGCTATGGGTTTGCAGACTGCGTGCCTGCTGGCTGCGTGCCTGTTCGCGCAGCTGCTTCAGACTCAGGGTGTGCGCGAGCAATTCCTCGAAGGCCAGCCGACGCTGTGTGGGGTGTTGCCGCTCAAGCATCAACTCCACGGGGGCATCCGGTGGTGGGCGGTGGACGTAGAGCAGGGCCGCCGCCAATTCTGGAAGATGTAATTGCTCCCGCAGCGATGCAGGTAAAAATTCATCCAGGGCAAGTTTGCCCGCCTTGAGTTGCTCAAGCGCGCGTTCCGTCAGTTGGCGCAAGCTGAGTTGATGCAAACCCTCGGTGGTGGGATAGATCGGTGTGAGGTGCTCTTCGACTGACGTGGCATCGGCCTCACTCACGGTGCGATATTCGGGATGGATAAGCTCCAGTGAGTGCTGACCTCGCCGTGCCTCACCATAACAGCGCAGGCGCACACCGCGTTCGAAAGAGTCTTTTTGCTGGGTATTGAAGTGAAAGAATCGTACCAGGATGCGCCCGGTACCGTCGGCAAGATGTACTAGCAGGGTACGACGTTTTCCGTACTTGATCTCGGCCAGCTGCACCACCCCCTCGATCACGACCTGGTCACCGGGGCGCAGGCTGCCGATGGGGACGACGCGGGTTCGATCCTCATAGCGCAAGGGCAGGTGGAACAACAGGTCCTGCACCGAACCAATACCCAGACGTTGCAGGCGCTCGGCCACGCGGGGGCCGACACCCTTGAGACTGGTAATGGCCTGGGAGGAACTCATCGTCAACGGCCTAAACTACCGGATTGTGCTAGCCGCCCAGCTCCATCACCCCGTCCATTTCCACCTGAGCGCCCTTGGGTAGCGATGCCACACCGACAGCGGCACGCGCGGGATAGGGTTGGGAGAAATACTGCGCCATAATCTCATTGACCAGGGCGAAGTGTGAAAGGTCTAGCAGAAAGACATTCAGCTTCACCACGTCCTGGAGATCACCACCCGCCGCCTGCGCCACCGCTCTGAGATTATCGAAGACGCGCCGGATCTGCGCCCCCATGTCACCCTGCACCAGCTCCATGCTCTGCGGGTCTAACGGTATTTGTCCGGAAAGGTAAACCGTCGTACCGACCTTCACCGCCTGTGAATAAGTGCCAATGGCCTTGGGGGCCTTATCGGTTTGAATAATGCTACGCGCCATGGATGCTGTCTCC
>JAHEDA010000373.1 GCA_024641445.1 Gammaproteobacteria bacterium | reverse complement strand
CGAGAGAGCGGATACGCTATTCCTTTCTGGCGATGAGTACAACGGCTTATCGGTAGTGTTGTGGCATAAGGTTTTTATCTGTGGTTTGAATGCTTGCGTGTCAGGGCCAGCGTGTAAAATTGTTAAAACCTGGCAACCTAAGTCTTGAATTGAGTGTCTCAACTGCACGATTACGCATAGGAGCATATGGCATGAGTCAGTTATTTACAGAGTTAAAGATTGGTGAGATCAGATTTCGCAATCGCATCTTCGTCTCACCCATGTGCCAGTATTCCAGCACAGAGGGCATGCCCAACGACTGGCACCTCGTCCACCTGGGTAGCCGTGCCGTCGGTGGCGCGGGCATGGTGATGGTCGAGGCCACCGCCGTTACGCCCGTGGGCCGCATCTCCCCCGGAGACCTTGGCCTCTGGTCCGATGCTCATACAGAGGCCTTCAAACCGATTACCCGCTTTATACGCGAACACGGTGCCGTAGCCGCGATTCAACTCGCTCACGCCGGGCGCAAGGCCAGCACCGACTTGCCGTGGCGCGGTGGCAAGGTCGTCGCAAATGCTAACGGTGGTTGGCAGCCCCAGGCACCCAGCGCCATACCTTTTAATAGTGATGGCCCCGTACCGACCGCCATGGAAAAAAAAGAGATCGATAAAGCGGTAGACAATTTTGTCGCCGCCGCCAGGCGCGCACTGCTCGCCGGGTTTGAGTGCATCGAGTTGCACATGGCCCACGGTTATCTGTTGCACGAGTTTCTATCGCCACTATCGAATCAACGTAAAGATGACTATGGCGGCCCCCTGGAGAATCGCATGCGTCTGCCGCTGCGCGTGGCCGAGGCCGTGCGGGAGGTGTGGCCTGCCCGATTGCCACTGCTCGTGCGCATCTCCGCCACCGATTGGGTCGAGGATGGCTGGGACATCGAGCAATCCGTCACCCTGTGTCGTGAATTGAAAAAGATCGGCGTCGATATGATCGACTGCTCCAGCGGCGGCATGTTGCCCACCGCCAGCATCCCCGTGGGGCCAGGATTTCAAACACCCTTTGCCCAGCGCATTCGGCAAGAGGTCGGCATCGCCACGATCACGGTGGGTATGATCACCGCACCCGCCCAGGCCGAACACATTCTCCACACCGGCCAGGCCGATGCCGTGATGCTCGCGCGCGAATTCCTGCGCGACCCCTACTGGCCATTGCATGCAGCGGCGGCCTTGCGTGTTGATGTGAAGTGGCCCGTGCAATACGAGCGTGCCAAGGCGTGAGGTAATTTGTAGGGTGGGTCAAGGCGTGGCTCGCCGGACCCTCGGGGTATCTGTGCGTCCACTTCATTGGATGCACCCCGTACCTTTGTGTCCCAGTGTAAACCACTCACACAACGGGCCCAGATGTCGGTGGGGTGGGCGGATTACCAGATTAATAAAGTAGGACAATGCCGTGTCTATAAGTCTGACGATAGAGCACGCGTACCAAAACGTGGTCACAAGTCTGTAATAAATGGTGTTCAGCGATCATACAGTGTGCTACTGTGCGTGCAGTTGAAAGCAAGCCTTTGCAACACCGAATAAAAATGTGAAGGCGTGGTTGCCTCTGGCATTACACGCACCTGCGACACAAGAAAATTGCCCCCTCCTGATTGGAGGGGGCTTTCTTTTTTACTTCGCCTCAAACTCGTAGTGTTTCTTCTTTGCCTCCTTACGAATCGCCTTGGTCATGGCATCTTGCACGGTGCTGACCGCGGGCGCGGGTGAGGCCGCCAGCTCATTCGCGACATAGTCTTCACGCGCCTTGCTCAACTTACCGATCTCTTCCTTAATCCGGGCGCGCTCCTGTTTCTTTTTCGCGACATAGGCCTTCTGTTCATCCTTGCTCATCTTGGCCATCTCCTGCGGAAGTTTTTCTGCGGGCACGTCTGCCAGATTCACTTTGCCTTGCACCAGCGCATCCACCAGGTCCCAGGTGCTGTTTTCATACATCGAAGAGGCCTTGGAGGCCGCGCGCCTGGCCAGTAGCCCCTGTGAGATCGCGGCACTCTTTTGGTCCTGCTCTTGCTGGCGCGCCTTCTTCTCACGCCCTTCCATGCCAAAGGGAATGTAGGTGTCATTCAGTTTGGCATTCAGCTCGGCCAGACGTTTGTCCTGCGGCGCATTGACATGGGCCACCACATGGTTCTGATCGATATTCATGTAATCGCCCCCGGCCAGGATCGCACCATCACGCCAACCGGTCTCTTCATTATTCCCGGCATGGATCGTGTTCACCGTAATCCCCATGGCCCTGGCCGCGGCAATCGCCTTTTGATAAGGGACCGGACCCTGCGTGAAGGGCTCGTTACCGGCGATGAAGATGGTCTTGATGTCCTGCGGGTTGTGACTCCAGGCCAATTGTCTAATCGCAGTCTGAATCACATAACCGCAGTACTCGTCACCGCCATTGGTGGTGAGGGCAAACAGGGCCTCCGAGACCTGATCAAGCTCGCGCGTGAATGGGGTAACCTGCCTTATGAAACCATTCTCTGCGCTAAGCCCAG
>JAHEDA010000372.1 GCA_024641445.1 Gammaproteobacteria bacterium | reverse complement strand
GGCGCTCACCTCCTCCACGCTGGCGGCCTGCTCCGATGCACCTTGGCTCATGGACTGCGCCGTGGAGCTTACCTGTTCGGAGGCCGAGGCAATCGTCTCGACCGAGCCCCGGATCTGGATTAGCACATTCTGGATCTTTTCGATAAAGCCATTCATGGCGACCGCGGTCTGGCCGATCTCGTCCTTGCCAAAGTCCGGCAGGCGGTAGGTCAGGTCACCATCACCCTCACGCAGGTCATCCACTGCCACGCGCATGGTGTTGATGGGGCGTGCAATAATGAATTTGGCAAAGAGTGTCGCCACTACACCGGCGATGACCAGGATCGCTAGCGACCACATGATGATTTCATTGCGCAGGCTATAGACCGGGGCAAAGGCCTCGGCCTTGTCGATCTCACTCATGATCACCCACTTCATGTCGGCGATGTTGAGTGGCTTGTAGGCGGAGAGTACCGGCACATTGCGATAGTCATTAAGTATCCTCGCACCGGTATTCCCTGCCAGTGCGTCGCGAGTACCGTCGGTCTTTACCGGCTGAATACCCAGGGCACTGCCCGTGTTCTTGATACGGTCAATGATGGATGAAGACATCCCCGCATCCTGGAGCGCCTGATAGTACCCCTTGGGGTCTTCAATGAGAAAACGTGAATCATTCCGCAGGGTCCAGTCATCGGCCACAATGTAACTCTCGCCACTCGCACCCAGACCTACCTTGGACCACTGCTTGTTACTGGTCATGATGTTATTAATCTCACCCACCGGCATCTGGAAGGCGAGCACCCCGATGAGTTTGCCACCATCAAAGATGGGGGAGGCGATGAACGAGGCCGGGGCATCATACGAGGGCGCATAGGGCTTGAAGTCCACCAGCTTTACGAATTCCTTGTCCTTGGCCTGAAGCGCCTGGCGATAGACCTCGGCCAGGCCGGTATTGCGATAGGGCCCCTTTACCAGTGAAGTGGTGTAGTCCACCTCTTTGAAGACGGTATAGACAACATGACCGGTCTCGGCATCTATCAGGAAGATGTCGTAATACCCAAACTTTTCCAGGTAGTTGCGGAACAACGGGTGATACTGTTTGTGGTAACTGCTATAGAGACTGCCATCAGAAGCGTAGTCCAGCTTGTGCTTGGAGCCCACCGGATTTGGATTGGATTCGGTATACAGGTGTTGCAGGATCCGCGCATTCACATTCTCTGGAATGTAGTTTTCTACCGGGGCCGGATTGCTCAGTTTGGCCACATAGTTCTTCTCGTAGTGACGGCGGAGTGCGACATCCCAAGTGGCCTGTTGCTGGGCAGAGGGATTCAGATTATTACTGACCTTAAAAAAGGCGTCCTTAAAATCGCGCATGGCCTGGATGGTCATGCGGCTCTCAGAGAAGGTCTGCACCTGATTGCGTATCTGTGCAAAGTACGACTCGATCTGGTGTGCCTTGATCTCACGCACGGCGGTGAGTTTGTTGAAGGATTCATTCTGCAAGGCCGTGCTGGCGCTGGTATAACTCTGCAAGGCCAGTGCAGCGATGGTAACTAACAACATGAGAATAAACGCGATGGTGATCTTGGCCGCAATGGCCAAATTTAGAAAATAGCGCACAGTTCTGTCTCCCTAAGGGTCCGGTTTCTAAGGAAAGACAGTGATACCGCTGGCGGGACCAGGGGTATCATTGTCTATCTCAAGGCTTGCTTTCTTATCGGCACTAAAACAGGGCGCTTTAGACCTGAGCCGGATCAAAATGACCTGAATATAAATATAAGGTGATGGGATACCCTGGTTATTGGGCCAGTTTGGTGCGGAAAACTTTATCTCACACAAATAGTGCGGATCGACGTTTCATATTAAAAACGGCCGTCAAATGACGGCCGTGCTTGTTTAAGTTAAAAGAACGAGTTGAACGTTCAGAACGATTCAAAGTCACCCTGATTTGCCAGCTTTAATTTCGGTGTATTCATCGCAACAGATTTGGGCTTAGTCACTACAGTCGAGGCAGCTCTATCCTCGTTCTTGTCCCGGTCACCAGACCTGGCCACCACGCCCGCCTTATCCAGGCGGAAGAAACCGATCTGCCCCTGTAATACATCGGCCTGACCGCTCATCTCCTCCGCCGTGGCCGACAGCTCCTCCGACGAGGCCGCACTCTGTTGTGAGACCTTGTCGAGTTGCTGCATGGCGGTTGTCACTTGAGTGACACCGCTCGCCTGCTCGTTTGACGCGGCATTAATCTCTTGAATAAGGTCGGCAGTCTTCTTGATCTCGGGGACGATCTCATTAATAAGGCCACCTGCCTGCTCGGCGATCTTCACACTATTAGTAGCCTGTTCACTAATCTCCTGTGCCGACTGCTGACTACGCTCTGCCAGCTTGCGCACCTCGTCGGCCACCACGGCAAAGCCCTTGCCATGCTCGCCGGCACGTGCCGCCTCGATCGCCGCATTGAGCGCGAGTAGATTGGTCTTGTAGGCGATGTCTTCAATCAATACTACCTTATTGGCGATCTCGCGCATGGCGGTCACGGTGTTCTGCACCGCC
>JAHEDA010000080.1 GCA_024641445.1 Gammaproteobacteria bacterium | reverse complement strand
CGTTCATTGAGTACTCCCATCTGTTGCAGGATGTTATCGACCCGGTCTTTGATCTCCATGCTCACCTTCATGTCACGCGAGGCGATCTGCTCTAGCCCACCGCGTGTGGTATTGACCAGTTTTGCGGTCTCCACAAGCTGACCCTGCATGTCATGGTTCAGATCATGTGCACGGGTAGAGAGATTACGCACCTCACTCGCCACCACCGCGAAACCGCGCCCATGCTCACCCGCGCGGGCGGCCTCGATGCTGGCATTCAAGGCCAATAGATTGGTTTGACCAGCCACACCATCGAGGTGACTCATGGCCGCCGTCAGTTTACCCAGTTGTTGTGAGATGTCCTCAAACTGATATACCGCCTGCATGTTTTGTTTGCTCGACTGCACTACCAAACCGACCAACTCAGCCAATAGCTCGGTGGTGACGCGGGTGAAGTCCTGCATGCTGACGAGTTCTTGCGAGGAGTCCCGCGTGTTGTTGTCCATTTGGTGCAGGGTCTGTTGCAGGAGCTGCTGCTGGCGCTGGATGGCCTGCCCGAGCTGCATAAAGACGCTGGAGAGTTGTTGCGCGGACTCGCTGACGATCTGACGTACACGCTGGTTATCGTCCATCAGCGCGGCCACATCACCCACCACATTGCGACCCAGGACCTCACCTATTTGGTTGCAGGTCTCCGTAACGTCGGTAGATGAATACTGCTGCTGCAGGGTCTGTTGCATCTGGGATAGCTGCGAGCGCAAGTTTCGGGCCTGTTGCCGCGACCGCAGCCAGGGCAGTACCGGCACCAGCGCCAGCCCGATACCCCACCACCCCTGCCACACGGCGATACCCCCCGCGGCAATAAGCACAAGCAAGACGAGTCCGTTTGCGAAGCGACGAGGCTGATCTTCCACAGGCATAGTGAGTGTCTTTGAATCTTGAGGCTAGCCGGTCACCCACGGCAAGAGAATGGCGACGCACTGGTTATCGGCCAGTCGGCTTATAAATTAAGTGGGTTTTAAGAAGTTGCCCCTGTGAAAACAGGGGTTTTTAGCTAGGCAGAAGCAATAGGGGTTGGTATTGATGTTGCTATTTCTTCTTGGTTGTATCCGTGGCCACGCCCTTGGCCTGAAAATACGCGAGTGCTGCAACTTCACCTTTATCCAGGCTATCCGCTTTGCGCCCCTTCAGTTTTTTGTATACGTGCTTTGGGTAAAACTTCTGTACCTTCATTTGGATAAACTCCCCTCGGGTTTGATAAAAGGTGCCGGATACCGGCCCCACCATGGCCTCAGTGGCAGGCGGTCGGATATCTTACTCCTAGCCAGGCGCGCGCGCGCAAACATCCGTATCAACGGCTTCAAGGTAGAACGGGAATCTCAGTAGCAACAGGAGAATTTTATCAACGTGAGGGTCAAGATGGGTTGACAACCGGCAGGTCAAAGAAGAACGTCGACCCCCCAGAGCCCGTACGGAAACCGATATTGCCGGCATGTTTCTCGATAATCGCCTTGCTGATGTTGAGCCCCAGACCGGTACCGTAGAGCTTACGGTCATCGGCGGTCACCGCCTGGGAAAACTTCTGAAAGATGCGCGGCTGAAACTCCTCGGGGATACCGGCACCCCGGTCCACAACCTCAACTCGCGCGGCGGTACCAATGCGTGTCACCAACACATCCACGCGGCGACCGGGGGGCGAAAACTTGGCCGCATTGGACAGCAGGTTGGTCAACACCTGCATGATGCGACGCTCATCCGCACGGACCATGATGTCCTCACGCCCCGCGGCCTCCAGGTGAAAATTCACCTGCATATTACAGGCATAGACCTCGTTCTCATCCAGGGCGTCGCGCACCAGACGATTGAGCGAGAACACCGACTGCTCCAGTTGTACCGCACCGGATTCAAATTTTTCGACATCGAGGATGTCGTTAATGAGTTTCTCCAGTCGATGGGCATTACGCTGGGCGATCTTCAGCATGTCATGTTGTTTTTCCGGGCTGCTATCCAGTGTACCGCTATTGATCAAATCGAGCGCACCCTTGATTGAGGTCAGCGGTGTCCGCAATTCATGGCTGACAACCGAGACGATGTCGCGCTTGAGGCGTTCGATCTTCTCGCGCTCGGTGAGGTCACGCATTACCACGGTATAGAGCTGCTGCTCGCCATAGGCCATCGCCGTCAGGATCACGCTCACCTGAAATGCCTGGCCACTCGCGCGCAACATACTCACGCTCTGTTCATGCCCCACCATAGAGGGTAAGGTTCGATTGCTGAAATACCCCCGCCACGAAGACCGCTCCGGTTCGGCAATCAGTTCGTGGAGATAACGCCCGACCAGCGCCGACTCCTCATCACACTTGAACATTTTCTTGGCGGTGTGATTGCTGCTAAGGATGTGACCATCCGGGTCGAGGGTAAGAATGGCATCGGCGGTGTTATCCAGGATCGTCTGCAGGCGTAATGCGATCTCCTCGTTCTCGCGCCGTTGCGAGAGATTCTCCTGATTCAGACGCAGACTGTTGTGCAGGGCCTGACTCAGGTTACGCGCGGTCCCCACCAGCACAACGCAATACATGAGTAACATGGCAGCCATGGCATAGTGTTCGGCGGAACTCACCGACACTAACTTAACACTGAAGGGCAAGAGTGCAATCGCTACAAACGCCATCGCCAAGGGTCGCATCACCGAAAGCGTCGAGACGGCACCCGCCGAGATACCCCCCAGCACAAAGGCCAGGAAGGTCTGGTGAACTACCGAGTCGTTAAACAAAACGACCCCAGCCACACCCCAGATCACGGCATTCATGAGGGTACCGAGCACAAATCGCTGGGTCCAGGCTCGAATTTCAGGCGCCGTCTGTACGCTGGCAACACGGAAATCCCGCCACCATACAAACCGTGTTAAGGCAACAACGAGCATGGCAATGTACCAGCCATACAGCACTTCATTTTTTACCGTGCCATAACTCACGACCAGCAACAGGGTGGCATTGACCACGGTGCCTATCTGGGTGATACGCAGATTCTTTGAGAGGATATCGAGGATATCCGCCTCAAAGCGGCGTTCGAGTGCACTGTAGAGGTGTCGAAGAGGCATGTGTGACCGGATTTGGTTTATGCGGAAAGTATAAACCGCGTCAGGCAATGAGCATATTGATATAGCGCAATATAAGCACGGCCGCATATACGCCTTTTCCCCTTATCATGACATGGTCATTGCCTCGCTTGTATCGAGGTCATAAGCGGGATAATAATGCTGGCCGTTAATATTGATGCATCAACCCACGCTCACTGCAAGGAGGCAGGCCATGCCAAAGAATATCGTGGTGTGTTCCGACGGTACCGGTAACGCCAATATCAAGGACCGAGGCACCAACGTCTTCAAACTCTATGAAGCGGTTGACCTGCACGACGCCACCCGTCAGGTCGCCATGTATGACGATGGTGTCGGCACCGACAGCGGCAAGATACTCAAGGTGTTGGGCGGGGCCTTTGGTTATGGCCTCAGCCGCAATGTCCGCCAACTCTATACCGAGATTGCGCGCGTATATAAACCCGGCGACCACATCTATCTGTTTGGTTTTAGTCGTGGCGCCTATACCGTGCGCACCCTCGCTGGTTTTATCCATGACTGCGGCATCATCAACAATCGCCACCCCGAGATACCCGACGACCTCGCCCTGCAACACTGCGTCAATGCCGCCTACAAACTCTATCGACGTAAATACTGGGCGGTCATGACCTGGGTGTGGCACGCCTTTGTCGGCTGGTGGTTTAATCGTTTGACCTGTTGGCTCTTCAAGGGTGCCTGTTGTGGCATCACCAACAGCGATGACTTTCGCAGCAAATATGGCGTGGACGTCGCCGATGATGAGGATAAACGCCCACCGATCCATTTCATCGGCGTGTGGGATACCGTTAGCGCCGTCGGCATGCCCTTTCACGGCCTCAAGGTTGTATCGAACTTTCTATTCTATCGCTTCGAGTTTAACGACTTGCATCTGTGCAAGCGGGTGCACAAGGCCTGTCACGCCCTGGCCATGGATGACGAACGCCTGACCTTCCACCCCACCATGTGGGACGAGGAGAATGAAACCACGAATCGGATCGAACAGGTCTGGTTCGCCGGGGTACACAGCAACGTCGGCGGCGGTTATCCCAAGCAAGGCATGTCATTGGTACCACTGGACTGGATGATGAAAAAGGCCACCGCCGAAGGCCTGCTATTGCACGCGAGCGATGCAGACTGGTATGAGGAACACCGCAACATCAACGACAAACTCTACGACTCACGCGCCGGGCTGGCGATGTACTACCGTTACCTGCCGCGCGACATCGCGGCAATCTGTCGTGATAATCACATTCAGACAAAGGTGCACAGCAGCGTGATCCATCGCATCACGACCCACACTGAGGGCTATGCACCCGGCAATTTTCCTGCCGAGTTCCTGTTTGTCTCCGACAAGGGCGCCGATGACTGGCTCGCCCCGGTGGCCGAAAGGATCAAGCAGGCCCACGCCGGTTCAAGCTCACTAATAGACAAACTGCGCTGGCTGGTCATCTGGCGTCACTACACTCACATTGTCTTTCTCGCCCTCACGGCAGCGGCGTTGTGGCTGACTTTTGCCCAGGATGGCGTCCTCAACAATATTACCGAAAAAAGTTATCTTGATATCGCCCTGCTCCTGCTCAACACGCTTCTCAAAAAACCCTGGTTGCTGGGCGTTTTTCTCATCTCATTTTTTATGACACGCGCCCTGGGGATGAGCATGCGCCGCCAATTCTCACGATTCTGGAGCAGACTCATCCCCGAATTGGAAAAGGCCAAACGGCAATAACAATGCTCTGAGAGATTATCCATCATGCAAATATTTTCATGCTGACGATATAAATCTCACCGCGTGAGATACCTTTACCATGATTGGGGCGTGGCTGGATAATATCGCCCCTCTTCATTAGGTGACCTGCCCGCATGAACGCACTGTCCCGTATTCTCGTTCTCTCGCCCCTGTTGTTACCCCTCACGCTCACCGCCGCGCAGATGTCTCGCATCCATCTCACCGAGAGTAACAATACCCCCTTGAGCGAAGGCGTGTGGCGCATGGTGCTTCCAGACTCAATCGACGACACCCTCTATAGTGAGCTACGTCACCAGCTCCCGCCAGTTCTTCGGCAAACAAGCACAACGGAGTGGCTACGCATGCAGCAGAGCGTGGTCTGGGTTCACCAACAGTGGCAACACGATAGTCAGGGCACCGACCCCGGCGCCAACAGCCTGCAGATACTGCAACGCGCCAAACAGGGTGAGCGTTTTAGTTGTACCGAATATGGCAAGGTCTTGCGCGATGTATTGATCAGCCAGGGTATTGTCGCCCGTACCATCGGCATCCAGACCCCCACGATCGCCTACGGGCCACCCGGCAGCGCCCACGTAGCAGTGGAGGCGTGGTCGAACAACTATCAGAAATGGGTCCTGCTCGATGCGCAGTGGGGCATTATTCCCATGCAACAGGGTAGGCCTATCAATGCGCTGGAGTTCTACCAACTCCAGCAACAAAACAAACTCAAGCAGATTGCACTTATCGGTCCCGGCCAGGAACTCATACAGGACTATCTCGATTTCATGCGTGCCTTTAACGGCTATCTCTCTACCAGTCTGCGTGATCGAACCATCGCGGCCAACCTGATCGTACCCATCACCGGCAAGGAGCTGCCCCTGACCTTTCAGGGCCTGCCGAAAAACAAACGGCTCTTTTCCCGCAAGCCTGATGATATTTATTTTTCACTCAATCGTGTCACGGCCTATCTCAGTTTTACGCACAGTAGAGAAAACCAACAGGCCTTCGCGCAGATGCACTACCAGTCGGATGGGGAGTACCTGCAACAGATGCCCGGTTTTGCACCAGAGGCCGATTTCAATATTGAGCTGTCTCACAACATGCCGTGGTTCGATCACTTCGAGATCAACACAGGTAGCAAGGACAGCTGGACGGCCATTAAGGGAAGTCTCTTCAACTGGGCAGCAAAGTCTGCGGCAGCCAGCCTACAAGTACGTGCCGTCAATGCCGCAGGGATTGTCGGGCCAGCGACCTACTTCAAGCTGCGTATTGAGCGGGACTAGATAAACGCAAGCCCCGGCTCTCTGCCCACGTGGGCTTTTCTCATGCAGGGAAAGGCCTTATCCTGTCACTTCCCAGACAGGTTTGATTTAGCATGCCGCACAATGAAATTGATTTTGCCCGTCACGCCCAGGATTTGGTGGAAGCCGGGCGCCTTCTGCACGAGAAGGGTTGGGTGCCCGCCACCAGTGGTAATTTTTCTGCCCGCCTGGATGACACAAGCATGGCCATTACTGTCTCGGGTCGGCATAAGGGCAAGCTCACCCTCAACGATATTATGCTGGCCGACATGCAGGGCAATTCACTCCAGGCAGGATGCAAACCCTCAGCCGAGACGCATCTGCATACGCAACTCTACAGGCGTTATCACGAGGTCGGTGCCGTACTCCATACCCACTCGATGAATGCAACACTATTATCGCGGCTGAACGACACCGCGCTATTACTGGAAGACTACGAACTCCTCAAGGCCTTCAGTGGTATAACCACCCATGCAAGCAAGATCACAATCCCCATCTTCCCCAACGACCAGGACATCCCGCGACTGGCCAACAAGGTTGAGGCCTATATGAGCAGCAATCCTCGAATACAGGGTTATCTGATAGCGGGACACGGACTTTATACCTGGGGTCAGGATGTAGCGGAGACCCTGCGCCACATGGAGGCATTTGAGTTTTTATTTGCCTGCGAACTAAAACTCTACGAGGTGAGACGATGAGCCGATTGACAATTTTTAAGGAAGACAACACAACTATTCATGAAGACTTCCGGGAGTTCGAGGAGATCACCGATCGCCTCAGCGCTATCGGTGTCCAGTTCGAGCAGTGGGAGGCCGAGCACACCTTAAGCGCAACGGCGCAACAGGACGATGTACTCAAGGCCTATGCCGAGGACGTTGAACGCCTGAATCAGCAGTATGGCTTTACCAGTGTGGATGTCGTGGCGTTGACACCGGATAACCCCAAGAAGGACGAGATGCGCGCCAAGTTCCTCGATGAACACACCCACGCCGACTTCGAGGTACGCTTTTTCGTCGATGGCAGTGGCATCTTTTATATTCACCAGAACAACCACGTCTATGCCGTTTACTGCGAGAAGGGCGACCTGATCTCGGTCCCCGCCAATACCACACACTGGTTTGACATGGGCAGCAAGCCGAGCTTCAAGTGCATCCGTTTCTTTACCACGCCCGAGGGTTGGGTCGGCAACTTCACCGGCAGCGATATCGCCAAGAAATTTCCTACCTATGACAAGTTGGCACATCGCTCATCATGATTCAGGCCGTTCTCACTGACATTGAAGGCACCACCTCCTCGCTGTCGTTTGTTAAGGATGTATTGTTCCCCTACGCGCGGGCACACCTGCCCGCCTACGTAGCGGAGCATAGCCACGACCCGGCAGTAAGACAGTTACTGAACGATGTCGATCACGAGGCTGGCGGCGGTCTTAATGATGTCGCCGTTGTGCAGACCCTGATTGCATGGATCGATGCGGATAAAAAGGCCACGCCCTTGAAGTCACTGCAAGGCCTGGTCTGGGAACATGGTTACAAGAACGGTGACTTTACCGGGCACGTGTATCAGGATGCCTATAAAAATCTCAAGCAGTGGCATGCGCGTGGAATAAAGCTCTACGTTTACTCCTCCGGCTCGGTCTACGCACAAAAACTCCTGTTTGGATTTAGCGATTTCGGTGACATGACGCCACTGTTCAGCGCTTACTTCGACACCCATATCGGCCACAAGCGTGAGGCCGAGTCATACATGAAAATAATTAAGGAACTACAATTGCCTGCGGATGAAATTTTATTCCTCTCTGATATCAGCGAGGAGCTCGACGCCGCGAAGCTTGCGGGCATGCAGACGGGGTGGTTGATACGAGAAGGGAATGGACCAGCAACTAAATCCGAACCATTTTTCACTGATTTTAATGCGATTGAAAAATACTTCTTCTAATCTACTCAAGATTATGAATGCGTAAGAAAGGAACTCTTTATGACCTATCTACACCTCGCCTACCTCCACCTTGCCACGGTTATTCCCGCATTTTTAATCGGCACCTACCTACTGCTAAACCGTAAAGGTACGGCCTTGCACAAAAATCTCGGCAAGGCGTATATGCTACTGATGCTGCTGACAGCCTCTATCGCATTGACCATGCCCGCCCAGATTGGCCCAACATTGTTTGATCACTTTGGTCTGATCCATATTTTCTGCCTGGTCGTTTTTACGTTTGTCACCCGCGCCTATCTCGCAGTGCGCCGAGGCAACATTCGCCATCACCGATTGAGCATGCTGGGGGTTTATTTCGGAGGGATTATCACGGCCGGCGCCTTTGCCTTATCGCCAGGCCGCCTGCTCCATAGCTGGATTTTTAGTTAGCACAACTTCAGGGTGTCACTATCGGTTTCACGTCACTCAGGATCGATTCAAATACCTTCCTACTACGTCCGCCAAACTAATCTCTCCTGCCACAATCATACCGTGATACTGCGCCATCATCGGGCCGATGAAGGGTCGATTATATTTGTGTTCTTGCATGATCAGTTGCACCAGTGGCCCACCGGCCTCCAGGAAACCACTCTCAATAAAGTCACGCTCGGCCTGGGCCTTGTCGTAGGCAACACGACGTAACTCACCCTGCCAGTGCCGATCGGAATAGACAAAGCGTCCGTAGGCCGCACGGGGGTCTTCATCCATGGGTTGCCCGACCGAGCCGGTGTTCACGATCAGGGTGCCATTAAACTCTCGCCGCATCGCCTTGTGGGTGTGCGAACAGACAAACAGCTCGCGATAGTCACCCAGCTTGATCGGCAGGGCCTCCTCGGGGGTACGCGCGCTGATCCCCTCGCGACTGCCCAGGCGTGAACCGTGGGTGATGTGATACGAGGAACCACCCTCAAGCTCTTTCATATCGAGGTGGTCGGGCCAGTCTTTAATCTCCGCCAATATCTCCGGACCCAGTTGCGCCACCGTCCACTGCGCAAATTGGCGCAGTTCATACTTTGGATTATCGGGCGTTAGTACCTCGCTGGCACAGTGCATGACAAAGGTCTCATGATTGCCGCTTAGATAACGCGCCTGTGGAAGGTGTTGTTGCAGGAGTTGTAATCCCTTCAGGCTGTACGGCCCGCGATTGATCACATCACCATTCACGATGACCTCGTCGGGTCGCCACTGGTGGAGGTCCTCCAGCACGGCACGGAGGGCG
>JAHEDA010000371.1 GCA_024641445.1 Gammaproteobacteria bacterium | reverse complement strand
TAGGTGCTGCTGCAGGAGTCGCCGCCGGTATGCTGGGCGTGGGGGGCGGCCTCATCATAGTCCCGGTATTGGTCATGATCTTTACCCTGCACGGGGTAACGCATGAGGTGTTGATGCACCTCGCAGTGGGGACCTCGCTGGCCACTATTGTATTAACCTCGCTCTCTTCCATTCGTGCCCATCACAAACGTGGGGCAGTGTTGTGGCCAATCTTCCGTCAGATGTTGCCCGGAATCATTTTGGGTACGCTGATCGGAAGTGCCATTGCCCGGCTGATGCCAAGCTCGCTCATGCGCGGGGTCTTCGGTGTATTTGAGCTGGCGGTCGCCGTGCAATTACTCTTTGGTATGCGTGCCCATGGTCTGCGCGAATTGCCGGGGCGTATTGGTCTCACCCTGGCCGGGAGTGTGGTAGGTTGTATCTCGGCACTTCTGGGTATTGGTGGAGGTACCCTGACCGTACCATTTCTCAACTGGTGCCGGATCACTATGAAGAATGCAGTAGCGACCTCCAGTGCCTGCGGCTTGCCCATCGCGCTCGCCGGGATGTTTGGCTTTATGCTAAGTGGTTGGGGAGAGACTGGACTGCCTGCGTGGAGTACGGGCTACGTCAACTGGATTGCCTTTATCGGTATTGTCCCGACGAGTATGTTGCTGGCACCGCTTGGTGCGCGCCTGGCGCATCGACTTCCAGAAGTAGTGTTGCGACGGAGTTTTGCCCTGCTACTATCGGTTTTGGCAATCAAGATGCTGTGGCCGATCTAGCATCTAATGTCGTGTTAACAGAATTTATTGACGCAATAAAAAGGGGCACTCGAGGTGCCCCTTCATTATTGCGGTGGTTCTTGTTATCAGAAAAATCCAGACATCGCATACGCCGTTTTCTTAAACATGGGCTCCTGAGCCTCTTCCATGTCCAGGTTGGCCTTGTTGGCGGTGGTCACAATTCGAGTGCGATACTCCTTACGATTGCTGACCTCTGACACCTGTTGGGTGCTGGTGCCGGCATCAGAGACCTTGGCACTGATCTTGGAGTCCTTGCGTACGAGGACACCCTTGCGGGTCTTTTCTTTAATCTGTACATCAGCAACCAGCAAGAAAGTCACGTCTTGCACATAGGCATTTGCGGCCGTAACACCCAAGGCTCCAAGAATGCCACCACCCAGGGCGCTACCAGTCGAGTGGCCTCGTGATGCGCCCATCGTAGCACCGAGTGCAGCCCCCGCCCTTACGTCACCGCCATAACCACTCTTGAGTGCCTGTTCGGCAGCGGTCGGGCTGGCCTTCTCCAGTTTGGTGACAAATATATTGATGTGGTAGTGGGCTTTGTCGGGGTCATCAGTTACCCGGTAACCATTTTCATTGCTCTTAAACTCATCATTTACTGCCTTCCGCAGTGCGCGGCGGTCAAACTCCATGACACCACTGCGTACATCAACGTAGACCAGGCGTTCCGAGCGTTTAACCGGGTCAACGAAAATCGCAGTGCTGATTTGAGTCTGGACATCAAGATTACGTTTGGCGATCGAGGTTGATACAGCCGCACAACCGGTTAGGCTGGCAAATATTAGAACGACTAGTAAATTTTTTAATATTTTCATTATGTAATATCTCCTTAGTGTAGTTATAAAAGCTACTGTAAAACAATAAGCGACAACCTGAATGGGGATCAATACGGGTAGTAATGCCCGTGGTAACGATGGTAATAGGCGCAGTTCCGGTACTCATACCAGGAGTACCGTAGGAGGTCATGGCAGGTGTAACCGCGTTGCCAATGGGTACCCTTGTATTCTTCTGGTTTGAGGTTTTTCTTCATGGCCTCTTTGATGTAGGCATCAACCTTCTCGGGCTCCTCTGCAAAGAAGGGTTGCTCCAGGACCTGCTGATTGAGTTGTTTTTGCATCTTCTCCATTTCATCATCTTCTTGCGAAGCATATACAGGCAGGCTGCTTAAAATGAGAGAAGTGAATATGAAAAAAACGAGAGTACGCATGTTTGCCGACTCCTTCCTTGAGTTGTTAGTTAAGTGCTACAGACCATCAACATGCATGGTCGCTGTGCTCAATGGCCGTCTTGTTTTTGTTTGTGAAATTATCGTACAAAAAAGTAATTGATTGCAAACGTTAATACGACAGGGGGCAGGTCTTGCATCTATATCTGAGGTAATTAGTGTGAAGTTTCGTCAGGTCGGCGGATTGTACTAAAGGTGGGCCTATAAGTTCCCTATGCCAATACCGCTCTGGGCCAGCCATATAATGTGGTTTGAGCTGTATCTCTGCTATTTATGATGTCGCCCCTGGCTGCCGTTGCCCAGTATCTGGCCAATCTAAGTTTAGTTAAGGCTGCCAGAACGCCCTATAAAAATAGTGGTAGTTTACCCTGGCTGCAATTTAGGTCATGGGACGATCATTTTAGAGTACGCGGAGGTTATAACCGCACAAAGTACGGCAGTGCGACCAAGGCGAGGCCAATGAGCACCAGCAGGTAGGTATTGGCGATAAAGTAAGGGTAAACGCACAAGACGATCCCTACGGTCAGCGGTA
>JAHEDA010000079.1 GCA_024641445.1 Gammaproteobacteria bacterium | reverse complement strand
ACCCATACACATCATGCCCAGCAGGGGCCATAACAACCCGCCAAAGAATTGTCGAAATCCATCCATAAATGGCTTATTGCAAGGCACATACCAACTTCAATCCGATTGGATAACCACTGACAGGCATTCGAACTGCCCCTATACTCTACGCCATGCAGAGACAACTCTTTGATGACCTGTTCGCACAAGTACGCGATAGCCTGCCGGGCAACGCCGAGCACCTGCGTGCAGATTTTGAGAAAAACCTCCAGAGCCTGCTGACGCAGGCCCTCAAGCGCCTGAATCTGGTGACCCGCGAGGAATTTGAGGTACAACGTGCCTTGCTGGAACGCAGTCGTGAAAAGCTCGAAAAACTGGAAAAACGTCTGGCAGAACTGGAATCCCCTGCGCCCTCACGACAGGCCTGATATCACCTGGCCACCGAAACTCGGCAGAATTATTCCCATTCAATAACAATCTTTGCCGCTCACCCGGCAGGATGGGCCGACCACAAAAATGCGACAGGCCGGGACCACGCGGGACCCGGCCTGTGCAGAGTGAGAGAAATTAGAATGACTTGCTGACTGAGGCAAAGGCCTTGGAACCGGCATTCGTCTCATTGGTAACGGCTACCGCCCAATCGAACTTTTTGAACTCACCGCTGACCCCCACCAGGAAATCGGTCGTGGTGGCTGTCTTCGCAGAATTCACACCACCATGCAGGTTCAGATTGAGTCCCTTCGACAATCCCATCTTGTAGGCCGCCTCGACATAGGTATAGGTGTTGGCTGAATCCGGGTTGTAAGAGGCCTTCAGGTCAACATCACTGATTGAACCGGAGACGTTGATCTCGGTGACGGCCTTCAAGTTGCTACCTGTGTAGTAGTAATAAATACCGCCCACCGCCACCTTGCCGAATGAATAGCTACCGTACAGGTCTACCTCAACTGCAGAGGCACCAGCATCATCCACATTCGAGGCAAAACCACCTAGGGTCAGATCCCCCTTGGCCATCTCGGCGGTACCCTGGAGCGCCAAACCATCTTTGGTCTGGGTCAGGCCACGAAAGATATAATTACTGAGCAGCGCGGCAGAATAGCTGGTGCCGTCTTTTGCCTGTACCGCAGGTGCAGCGGCCGCCATAACGCCAACGGTGGATAGGACAAGAATGAATCTCTTCATGTGTGTATTCCCTTTGCAAGTGTGATGAATGATGAAAACGAGGTGACAAAAAATTACTAAGCTGAATGTATCGGCATACTCGCGATCAACTTGAGGAATACATGGCGATTTAAGCCCTTTTCTCGCTAACCATTACTGCTCACCCAACTTGCTTTTGCCGAATTCAGCCAGTAGAGTCGGGACAGGATCACCATCTATCCACGGAAAGGATATATGTCACTCGCCACTGTTTTCACCCGCGCCCAATCCGGCATCCAGGCCCCACTCATCAGTGTCGAGGTACACCTGGCAAATGGCCTGCCCGGACTCTCTATCGTTGGACTCCCCGAGACCGAGGTCAAGGAGAGTAAGGACCGGGTTCGGGCGGCCCTGCAGAATGCGCAGTACGAAATCCCCGCCCGTCGCATCACCATCAATCTCGCCCCAGCCGATCTCCCGAAGGAGGGCAGCCGCTTTGACCTCGCTATCGCCATCGGTATGCTCGCCGCCTCTGGCCAGATACAACTCAACTCTCTCGCCGATTATGAATTCCTGGGGGAGCTGGCCCTGAGTGGACAACTCCGCCCCATCAAGGGGGCGCTCCCCGCCGCGCTCCAGACCAAGGCGATGCAACGCAGCCTGATCGTCCCGTGGGAAAATGCCGCCGAGGCCGCTTTGGCCTACCCCGGACACGTTTATGCCGCCAAACATCTGCTGGAGGTTTTGGCTCATCTCACGGGTACACAAGCCCTACCCTTGGCCAAGCAGGCACCCACACCGGTACGCGCAATCGACCTGCCCGATTTGAGTGAGGTACATGGACAGTATCAGGCCAAGCGCGCCCTGGAGATCGCCGCTGCCGGGGGACACAGCCTCTTGTTTATTGGCCCACCCGGTACCGGAAAGACCATGCTCGCATCCCGACTGCCCGGTATCCTGCCACCCCTGAGCGAGACCGAGGCCCTGGAGACCGCCGCGATCTACTCCATTAGCGATCAGGGTTTCGATTTCAGCAAGTGGCGCCAACGCCCCTTCCGCAGCCCGCACCATACTGCATCGGGCGTGGCGCTGGTGGGGGGTGGTAGCGTGCCACGGCCGGGCGAGATCAGCCTGGCCCAAAACGGCGTGTTGTTTCTGGATGAGTTACCGGAATTTGATCGCCGGGTGCTGGAGGTGCTGCGTGAACCGCTTGAATCAGGTGAGATCGTCATCTCACGCGCGGCACGCCAAGCGACGTTTCCGGCGCGCTTTCAGCTCGTCGCGGCCATGAATCCCTGCCCGTGCGGCTACCTTGGTCACCCGAGTGGACGCTGTCGCTGTACACCCGATCAGGTCCAACGATATCGCAATCGAATTTCGGGCCCGCTCCTGGATCGGATCGACCTGCACGTCGAGGTCCCGAGCTTACCAACTCAAGTCCTGCCGCAGACGGGCAAGGACACCCACACCACCACGACCGAGATCGTAGGACAACGTGTCTGCGCCGCACGCGAACTCCAGTTAGCGCGTGCAGGCCGAGCTAATGCGCAGCTCGACAATCGACAGGTCGATCGTTACTGCCAATTAGGTCAACAGGATCGTGAACTCCTTACCCAGGCCATTCACCGTCTCGGAATATCAGCCCGGGCCTATCATCGCATCCTGAAGATCGCCCGGACCATCGCCGACCTGACCCACAGCGAGACGATACAGACCCAGCACCTGAGCGAGGCCATTGGTTATCGTAGCCTGGATCGCCAACACTTAATTGCCGCATCCATAAGCGGATAGGCTACTATATTAGCGGTTCCACAGCAGTGACTGATAACAGCCATGCCCAATCTAAGTCTCCCGCAAACTCATGCAGGTATCGCTGCGACACCCGATCACAGTCGCCTGTACATATCACTGTTGTTGGCTGGCCTGCTGTTCTTCGTATGCATCAACCTGGCAATCTTCTATAAAAATCTCAACGATAACCTGGAGGTACTCAAGCACGCGGCAGGTAGCAACACCAAGACCGAACTCGCATTCAGTATGCGTGAAGCGATGCAACTTCGTTGGCTCAGCCTGAATACCATGTTGCGTCAAACCAGCGCCTTCGCCCGCGACGAAGAACTCCAGCACTTTTATCAGCATGCCCAACTCTACCGCAGCGCCCGTGATGAACTCTATGGACTGAGCCTGACTCCAGACGAACAAAAACAACTTGATACGATCACACAGCTTACGACTGAGACTCAACCCGTCATCGAGAAACTGGCCAACGCCATCTTCATTAACACCCGGCAGCCACAACTGGAGCAGTTACTGTCGCAGGCCCGACTTGCTCATGGCATACTGTTCAATGCGATCTATGACTTTATAGAATTACAACGTAATTACTCCGACAAGGCCCACGCAGAGGCAATCACCGCCTATCGACGCTCCGTCACCCTGCTGGCCCTCTTGAGCATGGCCGGCTTTCTCTTTACTGTCCTGCTGGTACTTTTGACACGTCGCTACATGCTCGCCCAGAACCGGCGACTCAGCATCACGACACAGGAACGTACGGATTTTGTTGCCACGATCTGTCATGAAATCAAGACACCCCTTTCTGCCATCTATAGCTACAGTGAAAACCTTCTTGGGCCTGGTACCACCCGGGCACAAGGAGACAAGGCCATTGCCGGTATACGTCGCAATGCCCTGTTTCTACAAAACCTGATCAACAACACCCTTGACCTTTCCAAGCTGGAGTCAGGAGAATTGACCATTGAGACCGCAACATTCTCTCTGACCGACTTGCTGGAAGAGGTACAAACAATGCTGGGTCGAATAGCTGAAGAGAAGGGCCTGTATTTCCGCATTCAATACCTCCCCCCCATTCCTCATAACATCAATAGCGATACTGTCAGGCTCAAGCAGATACTCATCAATCTTGTACAGAATGCGATCAAGTTCACTCGTAGTGGCGGCATCAGCATCAATGTCAGTTGTGATATGCGTGAACAACTACTCTATCTGGACATTATCGATACCGGCATCGGAATGACCCGAGAACAACAGGACCGTATCTTTTCACCCGATGCCCAGACCAGCCTTGGCACCCTACGCGAATTTGGGAGCACTGGACTTGGTTTATACCTGAGCCGTGAACTGGTGGAGTATTTAAATGGCAGGATTACTGTCGAGAGCTCTCCTGGAGCAGGAAGTCGTTTCACCATAGCCCTACCGACAGGCATGCTTGGTGGTGAGGACGTGCTATCGAGCATTCCTGATAGCCTTGACGCAGAACAACACTCTAAAAGAATGCTCACCTATCGACGCTTTCACGGCAAGATACTGTTGGCAGATGACACCTCCGATAATCAGGCCCTCCTCTCTATGTACGTCAGTCATACCTCTGCGTCCACTACCAATGTTGATAACGGTAATGATGCCGTACAACTTGCAATGAAGATGCGCTTTGATCTAATTCTCCTGGATATCGAATTACCTGGATTAAATGCGGTAGCGGCCGCCGAAAGAATCCGCGAACAGGGTCACCGTGGTCCAATTCTGGCACTCACGAGTCAGCTGGTGACTGCCCTGGAAAATCCCGAATACCAGATATTTGATGCGATTATCCACAAACCTGTCACGCAGGAGGCTTTCCTAAGCAAGCTGGCGCTCTACCTGCCCATCAAGGATAAAGCTGAAGGGACGACCCCAGACTTGAAGACAGATGCAGCGCAGGCAAAGGCGAGCTTTCTCTCGCTCATCCCTGAACGTGTGCACTCCCTTAACACCGCTGCAGCGGGAGAAGACACTCAGTTACTACACACCACCCTCCATAAGATCAAGGCGGCGGCAAGCAGGCTGGGTTATGACGAAATTTACAATCTTTGTGAACAAGTGGAAATTACACTTCCGTCACAGGTGAGTGAACCTGGGCGACTCGCCTCTATCCTGGTGCCGCTTATAACGGCACTCAATAAACTAACTCAAACCACCATCGACACCTCTACCTAATCATGCCACAGGCTCGTTTCCGCCTTCAGCTTAGCAATGAACAGTATCTCGCCTACTACAGTGGGCACGCCCGCAATATCTCGGTCATCAGTGAGGAGGGAAGGCGCATTGAATTCCCGGCGGAGAAATTACGCCCCTATATCACCCACACGGGTGTACAGGGTGTGTTTGTGTTGGAGTACACCGAGCAGGGGCGCTTTCGCTCACTCCAGCAACTGCCACCCGCCGACAGTGAGTAATGGAAAGCGGCCCAAAATGTAACGAATGCAGATGAGACAAGCCTACCGCCCCTGTTCTCGCACCGCGCCTGGCTCCTCGCAGGCGCGCACATTTTTCATGCTGCCCCTTGAGGGGAAAACGCCGTATACGAGCACAGGGATGTGCGAGGTGGCGCCATCGCCAAGTAATTTTGCGACTGTTTCTAGTGACACTGCCAGCCCAAGGCCTGCGCCTGCGCCGCGGCCTTGTGTGGTACATCGGTGGCGACAAAGTGTTGATGCAGGATCTGTACGCCCAGGAGGTGATTGATCACCGCATCCTGCTGCACCTGCTCGGCAGCAGTGGCCTGAGGTGATTCATGATAGGCCAATAACTCCCGTACACCTTGCGCATCAAGTAGGCCCGCCTCCTGGATCGCACGATCATTAAGATACTCGCGCACCAGCACCTGCATTGCAGACCACTTTTTCGGGTCAGTGTGGGCAGGCGGCGCCATGAAGGCAAACTTTTCGCGTTCGTACAATGCCTTTGGCAGGACACCCTTCATCGCCTCACGCAACACATACTTCTCGGTGCGCCCCTTGATACGCAGATTCGGTGGCACCTGGGTGGCAAACTCCGCGAGGTGATGATCCAGAAAGGGCGGACGCGCCTCCATCGAGTTGGCCATGTCGACGCGATCACCACCCCAGGTGAGTATCTGTCCCTCCAGCATGGTCTTGATCCAGACGTATTGCGCCTTATCCAGCGGGTGACGACCCTGTAACATGTCGACGTCAAAGGTCGCAGCGATGGCTGCGCCGGGTTGATAATCGGCGAGTGCCGTACGAATCTCCCGTTGCAACAAACCCGGGACATGTTTGGCGCTGGCCAGCCAGGGTTGCAGACAGCTCGGTGTAAAACCCACCGTGTTGTTGAGTGCCGCGTCAGTGACGGCCTCATCCGCCAGCATCGCGCCCTTGAACAGACGATTGCTCTCCGCCAGCATTTGCTCCCACACCTGTCGCTCCACTGCGGGCAGCGTGTCCATGCCGTGCAGGAACATGTCACGCCGAAAGGCGGGATAACCGGCGAACAGTTCATCCGAACCCTCGCCGGTCACGACCACTTTATAACCGGCCTGATTGACATGCCGACTCATCAGCAGCTTGGCGACGCCAAGGGTGTTATAGATGGTACGTTCAGTATGCCAGAGCGTCTCGACAAAATTGTCATACAGGTGATCGGCCTTGAGCAACATGACATCCTGATCCGCGCCGGTGGCCCTAGCCATCTCACGCGCGATCGGGGTCTCGTCGTAATCGCTGTCATCAAAACCGATGGTAAAGGCCTTCACCGCTGACTGTTGACTGGCGGAGGACAGGCCCAGAATGGAACAGGAATCGATACCGCCGGAGAGATAACAGGCCACCGGCACGTCCGCCTCCAGTCGCAACTGTACCGCCTGCATCAGGCCGTCACGCACACCGTCAATGTAATAACGCTCGTCCTTGTCGGCGGTGCGCTCGCTGGCGAGGGGAAAATCCATATCCCAGTATTTCTGCTCGGTGATCTGTAATCTGCCATGGCGCCGCTCTATCGTCACGACATATCCAGGCTTGACCTGATGCACCCCCTCGAACGCCGTGGTCCCCGGCACAATCGTCTGCATCAACTGATGATATAGCCCCGACTGACTGAATCGGCGAGGGACCTCGGGGTGTGCGAACAACACCTTCAGCTCGGAACCAAACACCAGCGTGTTATTCACCTCGGTCCAATATAAAGGCTTTACTCCGAAGCGATCGCGCACCAGTTGCAGGCGGTCGTTGGCCTTGTCGTAGAGGGCAAAGGCAAACTCACCGCGCAAATGCTTGAGCGTCCCCAATAGGCCCAGGCGTGGATACAGGTGCAGTACCAGCTCGGAGTCACTCTTGGTATTAAAGCGTGCGCCATCCAGTGTCAGCTCGGTGCGTAAGCGCTTGTAGTCATAGAACTCGCCGTTATGCGCCAGCAGCAGGTTGTTATCACTGGAAACAAAGGGCTGCCGTGCCCGCTGTTCATTCAGGTCAATAATGGAAAGACGCGCGTGACAAAAACCCACACCGCGCTGCTCCATAACCTGATAGCCAAACCCATCCGGGCCACGGTGATACTGAATTGCGGCCATATTGACCAGCAACTGCGGGTCTACCGGCTTGTGAATCTCTGCGTGAAAAATACCGCCTATTCCGCACATGAATAATCCTTGGTTGCTGGTTGCTGGTTGCTGGTTGCTGAATTTAAGCCTTTCCTAGCCACTCGTTACTAGCAACTCGCTACTGATCTAAAATAGCCAGACATAACACGTGAGTAGGGCCATGCGAATAAAGACCGCCCCGCGCGCCTGGGCAAAATACCAGTTGAAGGGGGTGTGGTCGAGATCGGTGGAAAGTTCTTCGCCACGCGCCAGGGGATGCAACACTATCGCACCCTGCTTGAAGGGAGTCTGACTGTTGAGGATGTAACGCGGGCCATATTCTTCGTAACCCTCACCAACCCAGGCGATGGCGTTGATATAGACGATGTCCTTGCTAGGTAACTCCGCCTGCATATCCTTACTCCCCCGGATCTTCAGGCCGCGTGACTCCAGCTCCTCACGTTGCCCATCTGCAAAAATCTCTTCCACGTCGCTGATAATCACCACCTCATTGATGGCATAGGCGAAGAGTGACAGCATCAATAGCAGACTGCGCACTGTCCGCATGCGCGTAGGCACACCAATGATGGCTATCGAGACCTTACGTGCAGCTGCAATCTTTTTATCCAGCAATTCCGGGTGCGCCTTCAGGATGGCATAGATATCGGCCAGGGCCTGGGTCGGGTGTTCATCACAGCCGTTGCCGGCATTGATGATCGGGATACGCAGCGATCCCATCATCTCGTAAATCGCCTGCTCTTTGTTATCGCGCAACACCACGACATCACCATAACTACTCAGCATCTCTCCCACATCGACGTAGCTCTCACCCTTGGCGATACCCGTGGTTGAAGAATCCGTGATCGACATGATGTCGCCACCGAGACGATGCCAGGCACTCTCGAATGACAAGCGTGTGCGCGTACTGGGTTCGTAGAAGGCGCTGATAAGAATTTTTCCCGTCAGCGGTCGCTGTACCGGCGCAGGTGAGAGTTCATATTTTGCTGCCAGACGACACAGTTGAATAACTTTGTCACGATCAAACTGGCGTGCCGAGACGATCGATTGATTTGCCAGGTCGAGCAGGGTTGCAGAATCCTCGTTAATCGCATCAAGCAAGACCTGAATGCGTCCAGGGTGCAGATTGCTTGCCTCTGGCACCAGCGGTTGCTTGAGTAATGTAGCCTTCTTCACCATATCTGCCTCCGCTTCGCATCACGGAACAATAGTACGAGTAACACCACAAGCGAGACCGTGCTTAGTGCCAGCGCAATCAGGACGACCATGCTGAGAAAACCCGCCGATACCATCATGTCGTCTCTCCCTTTACTTCATGCTCTGGACTCAACTGCGACCACTCAAACGCAACCGGACGCCACCAGCTACTGACAATGACAATCAACATGGATACGGCCGCCCCCGCTAGTGCTGCCACATAAAAACCAATGAGGAAATAGGTCATCAGGCCAACCGCACTCCCCAACACCATCGCCAGCGCCGCACCCAGAGGATTACTGTGACGCCAATAAAGTCCCGCCACAATCGGCCAGATGGTGCTGGCGACGAAGGCACCGGTGAAATACAACAACTCCGCCAGGGTGGTCAGACGCGGCAGACACAATAACCAGGTCAACACACCGAGCAAGAGCACAATCCATTTCGCCACCTGCCGCAGGTGGGTGTTGCTGGCCTTGGGATTGATATGACCACGATAGATATCCTGTGTGATCAGGTCTGCCGTAGCGGCAAGAAGTGAATCCAGACTGGAGGCCAGTGCGGCAAATACCACGATAAACACCAGCACGGCACCCGTGACACCCAGTAGCTTGGCAGCCACCATCGGCCCGACCATATCCGCAGCCGGTAT
>JAHEDA010000370.1 GCA_024641445.1 Gammaproteobacteria bacterium | reverse complement strand
CTTCAGACCGATTACCCGAAGACGACTTACGCCGCCTTGGCAGGACTGGCCATGGCAAAGGCTGAGGTTGATTCGAATAATCTGACTGAGGCCGCCAGGCAACTTGAATGGGTGCTGGCGAATGCCAGTGAAGAGGCTATCAAGCACGTGGCAAGGGTACGTCTGGCGCGAGTCTATTTGGCTGAGGCAAAATTTGATCAGACCCTGGCATTAATCGAGAGTTATAAGCAAGGCGAGTTTGCCGCACAGTATGCCGAGTTACGTGGCGATGCCTTCCATGCACTTAAAAAAGACGACCAGGCGCGCGAGGCCTATGCCAATGCGATTAAACTCGCGGCCAACAACCCGCAACAGTCTCAATATCTACAGATGAAGCTTGATAATCTGGCAATTGCCACCGCAGGGTCCAAGTCATAATGCGTAGACTTTCTCTTTGGGGATTATTGCTCATATTGACAGGCCTGAACGGTTGTAGCTCCAGTCCCTCGCCCTTACTACCACCAAATCAGCTTGAGCCGATGCAAGATCGGATCAAGGTCAAATATATGTGGTCGCGTAAGGTAGGTGACGGTGTCGGTGATCGTTATCTTAAACTGCCACCAGTCATCAGTGAGAACAAAATGTATTTGTTGGACCATCAAGGGCATCTGTGGTGTCTCTCCACGAAAGACGGTGAACCGTTATGGGAGCGAGACCTTGCTAAACAGGTAGAGAGTGGGCCAGTACTAGAAGAGGGGTATCTGTTTGCCGGGACCAGTAAGGGCGAGGTGCTCGCCATCAGTCCAGTTGATGGAAACATAATTTGGGAAAGTGCCCTCAGTAGTGAAATTCTCTCGGCACCTACGAGTCAGCAGGGCATAGTCGTTGCGCGTACGGTTGATGGTAAGGTTTATGGGCTGGAGGCTAAGACCGGAAAGCGTCTTTGGGTATATGAACGGGGTGTCCCCGTTCTGACCTTGCGGGGTACCGGTCGACCACTCATCGCCGATGGTGTGGTTTATGCCGGCCTGGATAATGGACATCTTGTTGCGCTTACCCTGCGCGAAGGCACGGTGTTGTGGGACACCACCATCGCCGTCCCACAGGGGCGGACGGAAATTGAACGTATGGTCGATGTGGATGCAACACCGATGATTGCCGATGGTGTTATTTACACCGTGGCCTATCAAGGTCGCCTGAGTGCACTGCGTGCCGATTCAGGGCGAGTCCTGTGGGTTCGTGATGTGTCCTCCTACGCAGGCTTGCAGATGGACCCCTATCGGCTTTATGTAGTAGATAGTGAAGGCATGGTCATCGCCATGGATCGCAGCAGTGGTGCCACGTTGTGGAAGCAGGATAAGCTGCTACGTCGAAAACTGACACGCCCACAGTTACAAATGCAGTATCTGGTGGTAGCTGACTACAATGGTTACGTCCACTGGTTATCCCGCGAAGATGGTGCCATCCTTGCTCGTGATCGAGTTCGCGACAACCGCTTTGGTGACGGAACGGCCTTGAACGATGATGAACACAGTCGTGCAAATAGTATCCTGGCTACACCTGTCGTAGCGGATAACATGCTCTATGCTGTCAATCGCCTCGGCGTGCTGACGGCATTCAGTGTTGCACACCCTTAAGCACCCTAACCCATCAGCACTTAAACCACTTCTATGGTCAAGCCAGTCATCGCTCTCGTCGGTCGACCCAATGTAGGTAAATCTACGTTGTTTAACCGGCTGACAAAATCACGAGACGCACTGGTGGCCGATTTTGCAGGCCTCACGCGCGATCGCAAATTTGGTGATGGTCAGGTGGGTGATCGCCCGTATATCGTTGTAGACACCGGCGGGCTTACCTGGGATGCACAGGGTGTAGAGGCCGAGATGGCTCATCAATCCTGGCTGGCGGTTGAGCAGGCAGACATCGTCTTATTCCTGGTGGATGCACGCGACGGACTCACAGTCACGGATCAGCAGATTGCGCAACGACTTCGTGTCAGCAATCGCAAGATTGTCCTTGTTGTAAACAAGATCGATGGTGTCAACGAAGATGTAGTGACTGCGGATTTCTACAGCCTTGGCTTGGGCGAGCCTCAGGCCATTGCGGCGTCACAGAATCGTGGTATTTTGAATTTAATGGAGTATGTGTTCGAACACCTGCCCAGTGAAGAGATCACCCCTGAGGAGGCTGAGGATAAAGGGATTAAGATAGCAGTCGTGGGTCGCCCCAATGTCGGTAAATCAACCCTGGTGAACCGCATGTTGGGTGAGGAGCGGGTTGTGGTATTTGACCTCCCGGGCACTACGCGCGACAGTATTTACTTACCCTTTGAACGTGATGGGCAGCTCTACACGCTAATCGATACGGCGGGTGTGCGTCGTCGAGGTCGTATTGACGAGGCAGTAGAGAAGTTTAGTGTCATCAAAACGCTTCAGGCCATCCAGGATGCCAATGTGGTCCTGATGTTATTGGACGGTAGTGAAACCGTTAGCGAGCAGGATGCATCATTGCTCGGCTACATCCTGGAGGCAGGGCGTGCCATGGTTGTGGCAGTCAATAAATGGGATGGTCTT
>JAHEDA010000078.1 GCA_024641445.1 Gammaproteobacteria bacterium | reverse complement strand
ACATATAGCGAGACAGTCAGAAAGACTTGCAACCGTTGGGCAGATGGCGGCCGGTATAGGTCACGAGATAAATAATCCGCTAATGAATATAATGTCGCTTGCAAGTTTGATTGAGAAAAACACTAAAGAAGAAGACGAGCAAAGTCGAAAGGATCTGCGGATGTTATACAAAGAAGGGGAACGATGTGCGAGGGTTGTCCAAGGGATATTAAGTTTTGCCAGGAAAAATCAGCCAGAATTCCGGACGTTTGATATGAGTTCGCTTTTACACGATACCGCTCTACTGCTTCACCATAGAATTGATGCGGCCGGATTAAGGCTTGAGCTTAGGGTTGATTCGTTGTTAGTTATGGATGGCGACATGAATCAGCTTCAGCAGGTGTTGGTTAATGTGTTGCTGAATGCGGTGCAGGCAACTAGACCGGGTGGAAACATTACCATTGAGGCATATAAGACTGAAGGATTTGTTCATATAGAAATTACAGATTCCGGAGCAGGTATCGCAGAAGATATTCTATCAAAAGTCTTTGATCCATTCTTTACCACCAAGCCAGAGGGTGGGGGTACGGGGCTTGGTCTCTCAGTGAGTTATGGAATAATCAAAGAACATCACGGCGGCATTGAATTGGAAAATAATGAAGCTGCAGGGCTTCGTGTGCATATTGTTCTTCCACTAGCGGGTTTGATACATGTTGTAAATCAACCGGACTTTAGAGAGGCTGCTAATGATAGATGATTCTATCCGTGTTTTATTTGTAGATGATGATGCAGTTACAGGGCAAGTTATGCAACGAAACTGCGATTCGGTAGACTATTCTTGTCAAGTCTTCTCATCTGCTGAAAAGTGTTTGGAGGAGTTTCAGAATTCGGGTGCAGATGTTGTTATAACGGATCTGCGCATGCCAGGGATGAACGGATTTGAGTTGTTATCAAAATTGCGCGAAATCGATTCGGAAATACCGGTTCTGGTTATGACTGGTTACTCATCGGTAGAAAATGCTGTCGAGGCCATGAAGCGTGGCGCTACAGATTTTATAAAAAAGCCATTTGATTTTGAAGAATTACGATTGTTGCTTGGCCGTACTATTCAAGCAGTCAGGCTTCGGAATGAGAATAGGCTTCTAAAAAAGCGTCTGGAGAAGGAGCGTAATCAGTTTGGGATGATAGGTGAAGCCCCGGTTATGAAAACTCTATTTAATACTATAGAAAAAGTGGCGGAAGTAAATTGTTGCGCGATTATTACTGGAGAATCCGGGACAGGAAAAGAGCTGGTTGCGAGAGCGTTACACGATTACAGTCCACGGAGAGATAAACCATTTGTCGCCATTGATTGCGGTGCCTTGAGTGACACCTTGCTGGAAAGCGAACTATTTGGACATGAAAAAGGTTCTTTTACCGGGGCAACCCAGCGTCGCTACGGGTTAATGGAGCAGGCGAGCGGTGGAACTCTGTTTCTGGATGAAATTTGTAATATATCTGATGCGATGCAGATGAAACTGATGCGCGCTATCGAGGATCGAAAAATCATGCGTGTTGGTGGCGCGAACTCTATCCCAATAGATCTGCGGATTGTCGCGGCGACCAATCGTGATCTTGAGGCGATGGTTGAGGCTAAGCAGATTCGTCACGATTTTTATCATCGTCTAAATGTGGTAACTATACGGGTTCCAAGCCTGCATGAGCGGCGAGCAGATATTCCGGCACTTATTGATAGCAGCGTAAAGGAATTATCTCAACGTTATAATCGCGTTGTGCAGGGTTTCGATCCCATCTCGATGCGTCTGCTTTGCGAAAAAGAATGGTCGGGTAACGTACGGGAACTGAGGAATACAATCGAACGGTGCGTCATTCTTGCGGATGGCCCGATCCTTTCATGGGGCGAGAATAATGAGAACGCTGTTGTAGACGCGTATCAACGGACGAAATTCTCGGACGATGATTTTATTCCACTGATAGTGCTCGAGCAGGAGTATATCAGTCATGTCTTGAAGTGTTGCAATGGGCGTAAGACGGAAGCCGCCAGGTTGCTCGGTATAGATAAAACCACATTGTGGCGAAAATTACGTCGTTACGAAGATACCGCTGATATGGTGTAAATTACATTCGTCTAATATATTTGGTGGTGCAAATTGCACCTATATTTTTCTGTGATTCACTTTCTTTCTCGATTATAAATTTAACTTCATGATATAAAACAAGAAATATTCCACCACGCTATTGGAACAGTAATTGCTCATACAGGACTAGACAGTGTATATGCACTGCAATTCTGTTGTTAAACATAAGGAGGAGCACATGAATAACTTTTATAAGGCCGGTATTCTGGCTATTGCGGCCCTATTTGCCGTTTCAGCCCAGGCAGGTACCGCCAAAAACGGTTATGACAAACAAAAGGTCGTTTATCATCTCGATGATATTAACAGTGCCGATGGCGCCCTGCGTAACGTGAAGAACCACCTGAATGCAGTCGGTGATGAGAATGTCGAGATCATCGTTGTGACCCACAGCTCAGGTGCATTTGCCTTGGTTGATGGCTCAATGGGTAAGAAAGATAAGGATGGCAAGCCCTATGATTTCAAGGATACGATCGCCGGTTTGGCCAATCGTGGTGTGAAGTTCCAGATCTGTGCCAACACCATCAAGGGTAAGAAGATCGACCAGAACAAGATTGATGCACACGCTGAAGTTGTTCCCTCTGGTGTGGCTCAAATTATCCATCTGGAGCAGAAGGGTTATCTGTATATTCGCCCCTAATCAGGTTGCACTAGAGTAATAAAAAAAGCGGGTTCAAGCCCGCTTTTTTTTGTCTGGGAATTCAGATAAAAAAATGGCGCACCGAAGTGCGCCAAACATTGGAGGAAACTTGATTGTTATGCCAGCTTTACTTCATCGCTGCTGTGGTCACCCTTGTTATCAACCCAGCTGATCTTCAGATTATCCCCGGACTTGGCACCCTTAAAACTAAAGGACAGGAAGGGGTTTTTGGAGACACCAGGACCCCAAAGGCAGGTCATGATGTTCTTGCCATTGTGCTCAATCTTGGCCTCAGTAATGTAGTGTGCGGGGATGATCTGCCCTGTTGACTTGTCTTTCCGCAATCCGGTTTCCATCGGGTGAAAGATAATTGCCTTGACCGTGGCCTTGTCGCCCTCAGCCATCCAGGCGCGGATCTTGATTTCATTTGCCATGCTTAAAACTCCTTCATGAATTCTGGGTTGTTA
Organism: Gammaproteobacteria bacterium; assembly: GCA_024641445.1. Taxonomy (GTDB): domain Bacteria; phylum Pseudomonadota; class Gammaproteobacteria; order UBA6429; family Thiohalophilaceae; genus JAHEDA01. The sequence continues at coordinate 6,218 of JAHEDA010000078.1, read as the reverse complement.
GCCGCCACAGCCACCCAAGGTGACCTTCACAGATTTTTTACCGCTATAGAGTTTGCCACTCGCCTTGACGACCGCGAGCACCTCAGATGTCTTACGCATCTTGATTCGGCTGGTGATGAAGTCGGTAATCTGGGCTGTAACCAGATAACTCATAGTAAGCGGGGCTGTATTTTCAGGCACAAACACTGCGATGCTTTCGGCGTTGGGTATGCTGCTCTTGACGGTAATGGAGACAACCGCACCGTTCTCGGCAATATCAGGCGCCTCGACGACAACCTTGTCACTGGGTGTGGCGTTACTACCGCCAACAATCCCTTTCATCGCCTCTTCGAGGCTATCGGTGGCAAAGGCCTTTTGTGGCCATGCCGCCAGGACTGTACGCGGTGACAGCAGACCGGCCCCCATGGCGACAGCTAGCGTGCTGCCTGCCAGGCTGGCGCGGAGAAACGTACGGCGAGAAGTGCTCATTAACATGCTCCTTCAGACTTAAATGGTTAGGAATTTCTTAACCATAGAATACAGCAAATCTCGTACCATATAAGAATATTTATAGATAACAATAGGATAGAAATTGAGATTGTTAAATTGCGGAAAAATATCTCTGCATTTTGCAATGTTACGATTGCAGTAAACCGCACCTTGATTTGTGTCACCGCACACGAGTAGAATGCGCGCCTCTGATGCGGGGTGGAGCAGTCCGGTAGCTCGTCGGGCTCATAACCCGAAGGTCCCAGGTTCAAATCCTGGCCCCGCTACCACTGAATTAGTTTGGCGGTTTGGCGAGCGGCCGCCAATGCGGGATTAGGATGGGCCCCTTGAGGGCCTTTTTTATTGGTGAAACGAGGTATTCCTCGCACGCCAATGGGCTAGCACTTTAATGACAAAGTGTTATAATGCCATGTAATTATTGGTATTTATGAAGTGGGCCCCTTGGCCCATTTTTTGTTTGCGGACACGGGTAATGGCTCAGTCAGAAGCGATAAACGGACTGCTTGCACCGGCCATCGAGTCGTTAGGCTACGAATTGGTAGGAATAGAGCATCTGCCTCAGGGCAGACACTCGCTCTTGCGCATCTATATAGACGCAGAGGCGGGTATTACGCTGGAAGACTGTGAGCGAGTCAGCCACCAGGTGAGCGGGATACTTGAAGTAGAGGACCCCATTAAGGGGCAATATACCCTTGAGGTCTCTTCACCAGGTCTGGATAGACCGCTGTTCAAGCCCGAGCACTATGTGCGTTTTGCAGGCAAGATAGTCCAGATTCGCTTGCGCTATCCATTGGAAGGGCGGCGCAAATATAGGGGTGTAATTGAGTCGGCGGATGAAACGACGGTGGTCATCCACGAAGAAGGTAGTGACGTATCACGCTCAATACCGTTTGGTGATATTGATAAGGGAAATCTAGTCGCGGAAATGTGACCGCAACGGACATAGTGAGTTAGGGGTTAATGATGAACAAAGAAATCCTCATGGTGGTAGATGCAGTCTCCAACGAGAAAGGTGTGGAGAAGGACGTTATCTTTGAAGCGATCGAAGCGGCCTTGGCCATGGCAACAAAGAAGCGGTATCCCTCTGATGTGGATGTGCGGGTAGCCATTGATCGCGCTACAGGAGATTATGAGACCTTCCGGCGCTGGTTAGTTGTGGAAGACGAAATGCTTGAGCACCTGGAGCGAGAAACCACGCTCAGCGCCGCTCAGGTGGATGAACCTGGGGTACAGCTTGGAGACTATGTTGAGGACCCGGTCGATTCTATCGAATTTGGTCGTATCGCTGCGCAGACGGCCAAACAGGTTATCGTGCAGAAGGTGCGCGAGGCCGAACGTGCGCAGGTTTATAACGCCTTCAAAGAACGCCAGGGTGAACTGGTCATGGGTGTCGTCAAGCGCGTTGAGCGTGGCAATATCTATCTTGATTTGGGCAACAACGTAGATGCCTTGATAAGTCGCGAGGACATGATCCCGCGTGAGGCGGTTAAGCCTGGTGATCGTCTACGTGGTTATCTAAAAGAGGTGCGGCAGGAGCAGCGTGGCCCACAACTATTTATTAGCAGGACTGACCCACGATTCTTGATCGAGCTATTCAAGATCGAAGTTCCTGAAATTGGTGAAGGTCTTATTGACCTCGTCTCCGCTGGGCGTGACCCCGGTTCCCGGGCCAAGATTGCAGTGCGTACGCGAGAGGCCCGTATAGACCCGGTTGGAGCCTGTGTGGGTATGCGTGGCTCACGTGTTCAGGCTGTGTCGAATGAGCTTGCTGGTGAGCGCATTGATATAGTGTTGTGGAACGAAAATCCCGCCCAATTTGTTATTAATGCGATGTCACCCGCCGAGGTTGAGTCCATTGTGGTGGACGAAGAGGCTGGAAGCATGGATATCGCAGTGCGTGAAGATCAGCTGTCCCAGGCGATTGGTCGAGGTGGTCAAAACGTTAAGCTGGCAAGTGAACTCTCGGGCTGGATACTGAACGTGATGTCAGTGACTGACGCCGAGAAGAAGAGTGAGGTTGAAACAGAGCGTCTACGAAATATGTTTATGGAAGCGCTCGACGTAGACGAAGAGATTGCCAATATTCTGGCACAGGAAGGTTTTTCCACGATCGATGAAATTGCCTATGTACCCGTCAGTGAGATGCTGGCGATTGAAGAGTTTGACGAGACGATTGTCGAAGAGCTCCGTGGTCGTGCTAAGGACATTCTTCTAACGCGGGCAATCAGCAATGCTGAAGGTGGTATGGGGACTGCTCCTGCACAGGACCTTCTGGAGATGGAGGGTATGAATCCTGAGTTGGCTACCAAGCTTGCCGCAGCTGGGATTGTGACGATGGAAGATTTGGCAGAATTATCCGTAGATGATCTGGTCGAGGCCGGCGGCTTGGAAGCAGATGAGGCCGGAAAACTTATCATGACTGCACGCGCACCCTGGTTTGTCGAGGAATAATCCTCTAACACACCAGGTAACGTGAAAGCACAGATAGAGATACAGGTTTGGGAGTGATATGGAATGGCTGAGGTAACCGTACGACAGTTTGCAGAAGTGGTTGGCATTCCTGCCGAGAGATTGCTTGAGCAGCTCCAGGAAGCTGGCGTCAAGGTGACAGATACCGAGGCGGTGATTAGTGATGCCGAAAAAATGGAGCTACTCAGTTTCCTTCGAGGCAAACAGAGTGCTGTAGATGATGCGTCTGGTTCAAACGAAAGTAAAAAGATCACCCTTAACAGAAAATCCACCAGTGAATTGAAACTTACAGGTGCGGGTGGTCGTGCCAAGTCTGTAACAGTAGAGGTGCGAAAGAAACGCACCTACATCAAGCGTAGTGTTATCGTCGAAGAAGAGACCAAGCGTATCGATGATGAGCGCGAGGAACGTGAACGCGTTGAGGCAGAGCAGCGTGTCCGAGAAGAGCAGGCGAAACTTGCTTTAGAGCAAGAAGCGAAGCGTAAGGCCGATGAAGAAGCGCGTCTCGCGGCTGAAGAAGCCAAACGTAAAGAGGATGAGGCCGCACGCAAGAAAGTTGAGGAACCTGCCCGCAAGCCGGCAACCGATACTGCAGATGCACGAAAAGGCAAGAAGGGTAAGAAAGACGTCAGGGAAACGAGTGATGAACGTCAGACCCGTTACGGTCGTGAAGAACTGCATGTCAGCGCAGATAAATCGGGCAAACGTCGCAAGGGTGGTCGCCCAACAAGCCGTGCGGTTCATTCAACGGGTGAACATGGCTTTACCATGCCGACCGCACCTATTGTGCGTGAGGTCGCCATTCCCGAGACTATCACTGTTGGCGAACTGGCCCAGAAGATGTCGGTGAAGGCTGCCGAAGTGATCAAGGTCATGATTAAAATGGGTAGCATGGTCACCATTAATCAGGTGATTGATCAGGATACTGCTTCTATCGTAGTTGAAGAGATGGGGCATAAGCCCAAGATTGTCAAAGAAAGTGCACTGGAAGACTCGCTGGTCTCTTCACAGCATGACGGCGATGCGATCACCCGGCCTCCTGTTGTTACCATCATGGGTCATGTTGATCATGGCAAGACCTCACTACTCGACTACATTCGTCGCAGCAAAGTTGCTGCAGGTGAATCGGGCGGTATTACCCAACACATTGGTGCTTATCACGTTGAGACCGATGGTGGTGTTATCACCTTTCTTGATACCCCCGGTCACGAGGCGTTCACGGCCATGCGTGCACGTGGTGCCAAGGTAACGGATATCGTCATACTTGTCGTCGCTGCTGATGATGGTGTGATGCCTCAGACCAAAGAGGCCGTTCAACACGCCAAGGCGGCAGGCGTACCCTTGATCGTAGCCATCAACAAGATGGACAAGCAAAGTGCTGACCCGGATCGGGTAAAAAATGAGTTGGGCCAGTTGGACGTCATTCCAGAAGAGTGGGGTGGGGATACGATCTTTGTACCAGTATCTGCCCATACGGGTGATGGCGTGGACAAGCTGCTTGAATCTATCCTGATCCAATCAGAAGTATTAGAACTCACGGCCGTAGCGAGTGGGCCTGCGAATGGCATCATTATAGAGTCACGCCTGGATAAGGGACGCGGTCCAGTGGCGACCGTTTTAATCCAACAGGGTACCCTGCGCAAGGGCGATATTATGCTTGCGGGTCATGAATATGGTCGTGTCCGCGCCATGGTGAACGAGCATGGCCACCAAATTGATGCGGCGGGTCCCTCCATGCCGGTTGAGGTGCTTGGTTTGTCAGGTGTGCCGCGTGCCGGTGATGAGGCAAACGTGGTGCCGGATGAGCGCAAAGCGCGTGAGGTTGCCTTGTTCCGCCAAGGTAAATTCCGCGATGTAAAACTGGCGCGTCAACAGGCCTCCAAGCTCGAAAACATGTTCAGCCAGATGGAAGAGGGTGCGGTCAACACGCTTAATATCGTTCTTAAGGCCGACGTACAGGGGTCGGCTGGGGCCATAAGTGATGCTCTGGAAAAACTCTCTACTCCTGAAGTGAGGGTGAAGATCGTTGCTGGCGGCGTAGGCGGTATTACTGAATCGGATGTTAATCTGGCAGTTGCCTCCAACGCGATTATGATCGGCTTTAATATACGCGCCGATGCCTCCGCCAAGCGACTGATCGAAGAGGAAGGCATCGACCTGCACTACTACAGCATCATCTATGACCTCATCGACGAGGTTAAGGGTGCCATGAGTGGCATGCTGGCGCCGGAATTCAAGGAACAGATCATTGGTTTGGCCGAGGTTCGCGATGTATTCCGCTCACCCAAAATCGGTGCAATTGCCGGTTGTATGGTAGTCGATGGCACCGTGAAACGTAACAGCCCCATTCGTGTACTGCGAGACAACGTCGTTATCTATGAGGGTGAACTGGAATCACTGCGTCGATTCAAGGATGACGTGAATGAGGTTAAATCGGGTACAGAATGCGGTATCGGTGTCAAGAATTACAATGACGTGAAGCCGGGCGATCAGATTGAAGTCTATGAGCGCGTGCAGGTTGCACGTCACCTCTAACGCCACGACGACATCATGCCAAAAGACTTTAATCGCACGCGCCGAATTGGTGAGCAGATCCAGCGTGAGCTGGCGGTGCTCATTCAGCGTGAATTAAAAGACCCTCGCGTTGGAATGGTAACGGTCTCCGGGGTAGAGGTTACCAAGGACCTGTCACAGGCCAAGGTTTACATCACGTTGTTGGATGATCAGCGTAACGTAAAAGAAGTTTTACAGGCATTGGATCATGCGGCGGGCTTCATGCGTCATGAACTTGGTCAGCGCCTGATAATTCGCAGCATGCCGGCACTGAAGTTCTATTACGACAATTCAATTCGTCATGGCTCTGAGATGTCACACCTGATCGATGTGGCCATTTCCTCAGACCAGGACAAGCAAAAAGACTGAGGTACTCGATGGCCCGAAAGCGCCTTCATGGCCGTCCCGTCGACGGTATTCTCCTGCTTGATAAGCCTGTTGGGATCACGTCAAATGCCGCACTACAAAGCGTCAAGCGTTTATTCAATGCGCGTAAGGCGGGTCATACCGGCAGTCTCGATCCTCTCGCGAGTGGTTTATTGCCCATCTGCTTTGGTGAGGCGACCAAGATCTCCGGTTTTTTGCTTGATGCTGACAAGCGCTATCACGGAATTTGTAAATTGGGTGTGCGCACTACCACAGCAGATGCCGAGGGTGAGGTAATCGCGACTCGACCTGTATCCGCCCTGAGCGAAGAGCGGGTCGAG
>JAHEDA010000369.1 GCA_024641445.1 Gammaproteobacteria bacterium | reverse complement strand
TCCCCGCTCATCGGGCAGGTTATAGCCTTCGGTTTTCTTATGTTGCGTCAACGCGTTGTACCTCTTCAATAAACCGACGAATCTTCGCCGCGTCTTTAATACCTTTCTGTTGTTCCACCCCACCACTGACATCTACCGCGAAGGGGTGTAATTGACGTATCGCACGCCCTACGTTGTCCGGCGTCAAACCACCGGCGAGGACCAAGGGCAGCGGTAACAACGGTGGCACCTGCGACCAATCAAAGGTCTGCCCCGTTCCCCCTGCTACACCAGGCTGGTAGCTATCCAACAAAATTGCGCCCGCATCATGGTAGCGTTCGCACTGCGCCTTGATATCTGCGCCGGTTTGTACACGCAGGGCCTTTATATAGGTCCGATCAAAACCTTTGCACGCCTCAGGTAACTCGTCACCGTGAAATTGCAGGACATCAAGCCTCAGCATTTTCAGGGTGGTCTCAATCTCGTGCCGTGTTGCATCAACAAACAGTCCCACCAAACTCACGAATGGAGGTACTTCAGCGGCTATGATTTGCGCCTGTTGCAGGGTCACCGCACGAGGACTCGGTGGGTAGAACACCAGGCCGATGGCATCCGCACCTGCCGCTACCGCGACGCGGGCATGCTCTGGCTGGGTGATGCCACAGATTTTGATGCGTGTGCGTGGCAAGGCCATGCGCTCCTTTCAAGGGACCGAAAGATTACCAGACCACTGATGAGGGTGAAAGCGTAGGCAGTCCAAAGTGTTCAGGATACTCTACACCGGTGAGATAAAGCCCACCCGCGGGAGCCGTTACCCCCCCTTTGGTGCGGTCTCGATGCTCCAATACCTCTCTCGCCCAGTCAGGCTCGCGCTCACCTCGCCCGATGTTCATCAAGACCCCGGCAATATTTCGCACCATGTGATGCAAAAAGGCATTGGCCTCCAGGTCCAAAATAATAAGTTCATTGTATTGTGTCACGTCCAGACGATAGAGCGTGCGCACCGGGCTCTTGGCCTGGCAGGCGATGGCCCGATAAGAGGAAAAGTCATGCTCGCCAACGAGATGTTGTGCAGCCGCACGCATTCTTGTTGCATCGAGCGGACGAAATTCCCAAGAGACGCGTGAGGCCAGGATGGCAGGGCGAATGGGCCTGTTATAGATAACATAACGATAGCGCCGACGCTGAGCAGAAAACCGGGCATGAAACTCATCACTCACTGCGAGCGCCCACTGCACACTGATACTCTTCGGCAGGTTCGCATTGCCGCCAAACACCCACGCCCTCATCTCACGCGTAACATCTGTGTCCAGGTGGATTACCTGCGCAGTGGCATGCACACCCGTATCAGTGCGTCCGGCACAAATCACTTTTATAGATTGGTCGGCCACTTGTGAGAGGGCACGCTCGACGCTTGCCTGCACCGAGGGCTCTTCGTCCTGACGTTGCCAACCACAGTAAGGGCTTCCGTCATATTCAATCCCGAGTGCAATGCGCATGCGCCACCTCAGCCTATTGCGTGCAGCAGATGGAACACGACACCACATAAGGCTGGCAGACCCCACTGCCATGCAGCGGGTGGAGCCAGAACCTCGATCTCTACTACATCGAGCGTAGCAGTCTCCGCAGCCTGAATGACGCGAGCAAACGCCTCAGCCAATCGCGTGGGTAGCCCTAAAAATCCAGTAGGGTGTTTCGTGGTAGCCGCCGCAGAGACGATGGAGCGAATCGCTTGCACAGAATTCATCGTCAAGGCCAGTCGCAAGACTATTTTATCTCGAGACAAACCCAGGAGACTCACCGGCGATAACAGGCTATACAGACCCGAAAATAATTGTCGCTGATTGGTACAGGCTAATAGATAGCTTGCGGAAGACATGATAAGGACTAATCCACTGAGGCGTTGCAGGCCACTCATGACCCCTTCTCGACTGGGTGAGAGACTTTCCATACCTGGAAACAAGGCTTGCCCCGGACTCATCCAGCCATACAACACGACAATTGCCAGAAATAGCCAGCGCAGGCGCAAGAGCATACGAAGCAACATGTCAAAGCCGTTGAACCTTCGCATGGAAAAGAGGGCGAATAATATGAATGCGGAAACTGACGAGACTAGCGTGCTCGGCACCACCAGGGCACCGACGGTTATAAGAAAGCAGGCTATCCGGACAACCGGATGCACTGGCTTACCCGATCTGGCTGATCAACTGTTGGGCTTCCTTCTTTTGTGGTGCTGAGCCCTCTTCCATCACTTCGTCGAGAATGCTGCGAGCTCCCTCTGCATCACCCATGTCGATATAGGCCTTCGCCAGATCAAGTTTGGTACCAACCTCATCCGTACCTGCTGAGGCATCAAGACTGGCGGCATCGGCTGCATCCAGATCGAGTTCAATACTGCCACCACCAAGGTCGTTGCCAGCGTCAAAACTCAGGTCACCCAGGTCAAGACTGAAATCGCCCTCAGACTTGGCGGAACGTGTGGGTGCACTCGATTCAAAGTCCAGACCCATATCGGAATCTGGGCCAGTCGTATCCACCTCGGCCGTCGCATCATCAAGATTTATATTAAAATCGAGGGCGTCATCGGTCTTCTTGCT
>JAHEDA010000368.1 GCA_024641445.1 Gammaproteobacteria bacterium | reverse complement strand
TGGGTGACAGCATTGCCAGCCTGGTCATCGGTCCTTCACTTTATAAAACGGGTGCGCTGCTACAAGAGCGTACCAACGTACCGAGTTATAACTTTGATCACCTGATGGGGCTTGAGGCGATGGACGCCTTTGTCATGCGTCTACATGAACTGAGTGGTAGCCCCGTACCTGCATCGTTAACGCGGCAGCGTGCTCAATTACAGGACGCTATGCTGGATACCCACTTCATGCTGGGACAGGCACGTTTTGCCATTGCCGCAGACAGTGACCTCTTATTGGCAATGAGCGATTTTGTTACCCGCATGGGTGCCGAGGTGGTGGCGGCAGTCACGCCTGCGAAGAGTGACTGCCTTGATCGTATTCCCTGTATTGATGTAAAGATCGGTGATCTGGAAGATCTGGAAAAGACCGCGCGTGAACGTAAGGCAGAGATTGTGTTATCAAATTCACATGCGGTGGAAACGGCACAGCGTCTGGGTATTCCAATTCTACGTATGGGCTTCCCCCAATACGATCTGATTGGGGGCTATCAACGGGCGTGGATTGGCTATCGCGGCAGTCGCCAAATGATATTTGACCTGGCCAATATTCTGATCCAACACAATCAACGTGAGATACACCCCTATTACTCGACGCTGGCCCAGAAGCAGGATCACGTCCAGCCCATCTTGAAGGAGGTCGTGTAATGACGATTGAGCGACACATGCGCGTAGTTAGTCCTGCAGACGGTGAGCAGGGGCTGGTCGGTGTGAAGGTTGCCTTTGCGACAACAAACCTCAAACAGGTCGATCAACACTTTGGTTCTGCGCAGAGCTTTGCCTTGTACCAGGTAGACCCGGAGCATGCCTCACTTCTTGAGGTTGCAGAGTTCGGTAAACTGGCACAAGACGGTAACGAGGATAAGTTGTCTGCAAAACTCGATATGTTGGCGGGATGTGTCGCTGTGTATTGCCACGCGGCAGGTTCCTCGGCCGTGCAGCAATTACTCGCCAAGGGGATCCAACCGGTTAAGGTCACCTCCGATGCCGAGATCACGGATCTGATTGCGGCGCTGCAAGAGGAAATGCGCCAGGGACCCTCGGCATGGTTGGCGAAGGCTATTGAACGTGAGAAGGGCGTGGACATGAATCGCTTTGCCGAAATGGAGGCAGAGGGTTGGGACGAATAACATTTACCTGGGGAGATAAAAGATGAGTGAAGCAGCATTAGCAATAGCCGAGGACGATACCATCCTTGAGACAGAGTTTATGAAAGAGATCGTAAAGCAGATGCGTGCCATAGACACCTATGGTACCTACGACGAGTGGTCTATCGCAAAGATAGTAGACCCCTTTGTCCTGACCAAAGAGCGCAAGGCGGAGATCCCGATTGTGGGCGATCCGGATGAGGTCACCATGGCGCGCGTGAAGGTCTTCTACAACGCGATTTCCTCGATGATCGAAAAGGAGTGTGGCCTGATGGCCGTCCCCATGATCAATCTGAGCCATGAGGGTTTTGGTCGCGCCATAATCACGGTAGGCAAGCTGATCGTGATGGACCGTACCCTACGCGATATTCATCGCTTTGGATTCAAGTCCTTGTCAAAGATGAAGGATGAAGCGGATAAGTTTTTGTCCGTGGCACTGGAGATTATCGGTAAATATCCCGAAGTAGCGGGTATGTAAGGGGGCTCGCCATGACAGATGATGAAATGAAGGCACTCGAAAAGGATGTCAAAAAGTTAAAGCGTATCGCCAGCGAATGGGCCTCACAGATGCATGACCTGGTGGAAGACCGTTTACCCGCAGCGTATGAGGAAATCCCCGGCATCGCGCAATCCACTTATGACGCCTGCAAGGCCTGGAAAGAGGCCACTGACAAACTCAATACGGCTACGACTGCCTAGCGGGAGAATGAGCCATGACAACAAATATTACCGGTATTACTCGTGGTGGGCGGGAATGGGAACCTGCCTTCGTTATTTCCCTGGATCAGGAGCGCTGTATCGGCTGTGGCAGATGCTACAAGGTCTGTCCGCGCAATGTCTTCGAACTCGTCGAGCGTGAAGCCGATGAGGATGATGATGATTTTTCCGATGACACCTCGATGGTGATGAGCCTGAGCGACCCGGAGGATTGTATTGGGTGTCAGGCATGTTCCAAGGTGTGTCCCAAGGATTGCCACAGTCATTCCCCGGCGCCGATGGCGGCATGATGATCTTTGATATGGAAAATTATCTTGCATAAACAATATTCTAACTAGAGGTGATGTATGCCAAAACCCCAATATCATGTCTTTCTCTGTAGTCAGGGACGACCACCCGGTCATCCGCGTGGTTCCTGTCAGGAGCGTGGTTGCGGCGATGTGATCGACGAGTTTATGTTTCAATTACAACAACGTAATTGTTACGACAAGATTGCAATCACACACACGGGCTGTATCGGACCCTGTGGTTATGGGCCGAATGTACTGGTATACCCTGAAGGTATTTTCTATGGCGGTGTTACCAAGGAAGATGTAAATGCGATCTTTGATGAACATCTGCTCGGTGGCACACCGGTTGAACGCCTCAAGGTGCCTGCGGACGTGTGGGGTTAGG
>JAHEDA010000077.1 GCA_024641445.1 Gammaproteobacteria bacterium | reverse complement strand
GTGCGGCGCCCCTCTGCCGTGGTGTTGTCGGCGATGGGGCGATACTCGCCGTAACCGATGGCGGCGAGGCGGTCAGGATCGATGCCGTTCTGCATAAACAGGTGGACCACACTGGCGGCGCGGGCCGCAGATAGCTCCCAGTTAGAGGGATAGGTCGAGGTCTTGATAGGGAGATTATCCGTATGCCCCTCCACATCTATGTGATTGCTGAGTGGGCTTAGCACACCGGCCAATTTGATCAGCACGGGGTTGGCCTTGGTCACCAGGTCGGCGCTGCCACTGGTGAAGAGTAACTCGGTATTCACCTCCACCTCGACCCACAGGCGATCGTCACGCACCTTGATCATATTGCTATCGATCAGCGGCTGCATGGCCTTACGCACGTCCTCGGCGATGCGCGCCAGTTGCAACGGGTCCACATTCTGTTTGGGTAACAAGGCCACATTCTTTTCCGCCGCCTCGGGTTTCTGCATCGAGGGCTGCGGTGACTCCTGCCCGATCTGGATTGGCTTATCAGACTTGGGCGGGGTATTGAAGGCATTCAGCATATTGTCGGCAAGGACTCGGTACTTGCCTTCATTGACACTGGACATGGCATACATAACGACAAAGAAGGCAAACAGCAGCGTAATAAAGTCCGCGTAGGACACTACCCAGCGATCGGTCTTGTCACTGTCTTCGATTTTATTTTGGCGGCGTTGCGTGCGCATGGCGACCACTAATACGGCGCACGCAGATAACCATTGAGGCGGACTTCGATATTGCGCGGGTTCTCACCCTCGGCGATCTGAACCAGCCCCTCGGTGATCATCTCGTAGTAGTGAGAATAGTTGCTGATATGGCTCTTTAATTTGTTGGCAATGGGCAGAAAAACCAGATTGGCCAGACCCACACCATAGATAGTTGCCACAAAGGCGATGGCGATGCCTTGGCCAAGGCGATCCGGGTCGGTGAGATTGCCCATCACCTGGATTAGCCCCAGCACGGCGGCGATGATGCCGATGGTCGGGCTATAGCCGCCCATACTCTCAAATACCCTGGCGGCCTGAAGGTCGTGACGCTCACGCGCGTCGATCTCGACGTGCAGTATGTCGCGGATGGCACTGGGCTCACTACCATCGATCAAGAGTTGCAGGCCTTTGCGAGCAAAGGGCTCCTGTTCGGTATCTTCGATATTTTCCAGACCAAGCAGACCGTCCTTGCGGGCGATCTTGCTCCAACTAATGAGCTTATCGATTGAATTGTGTAAACCTATCCGTGGTGGAAAAAATACCCAGACAGAGATGCGAAAGCCGCGCAGAAAACTCCGTAGCGGTGTTTGCACCATCACGGCACCGAAGGTGCCACCCACGACGATAAAGAGTGCCGGGCCATTCAACAGCGCCGTAATATGCCCGCCTTCGAAATATTGCCCAGCGAGTATGGCAGCGATACCAACGACCAGACCAATGAGGCTCAACACATCCATGTCTATACCCTCTGCACAATACTCGGTCCGATATCATCCAGTGATACCATGCGCTCTGCAATCTTTGCATCGGCCACCGCCGCTGGCATCCCGTAGACCACACAACTCGCTTCATCCTGGGCCCAGATAATTGAGCCCCCTTGTTTGAGTGCGCGTGAACCCTCACGCCCATCGGCACCCATACCTGTCATGATGATGCCAAGGGTGTGACCAGGAAAAACTCTGGCGATCGAATCAAAGGTGAGGTCCACACAGGGGCGATACGTCATAGAGGGATCGCCCTCTTCAATCTTGATCACGGCATGTTGGGCACGACCGGTAATCAACATCTGTTTCCCACCTGGCGCCAGCAAGGCCGTGCCGGGCTTGAGTACATCCCCATCAACCGCCTCTTTCACGGTAATCTGGCACAATGAGTCAAGTCGCTGGGCAAATGGTCCAGTGAAGCTAGCTGGCATGTGTTGTACCAGGATGATGGGTACCGGGAAATTTGCCGGGAGTGAGGTAAGCACCTTCTGTAATGCAATAGGTCCCCCCGTAGAGGTACCAATCGCAACCAGACTGATGTTCGTCTTGGTACCAGTCTCGACATGGGGTGTGGCCCCCGCAGCGACCGGAGTAGAATTCCGTACCGGTGTGGCTCGGGGTACAGCGGTATGTATTACAACTGGTGGTACGTGCGGCACAGTGGGGCGCTTTTGTGCCAGACCGCGCACACGCTGGCACAACATGTGTTTGGCTTCTTCTTTGTTACTGGATATATCCTCGAAACGCTTGGGTAAAAAATCCAGCGCACCCGCTTCAAGGGCGTCAAGTGTGGCCTTGGCGCCATCCGTGGTTAGTGAGGAGAACATGATAATAGGTGTTGGGCGTTGCGCCATAATCTTGCGCGTGGCCTGAATGCCATCCATAACCGGCATCTCGATGTCCATGGTTATCACATCAGGTCTTAGCTCAAGAGTCTTTTCAATAGCCTCCTGACCATTCGTGGCCATCCCGACCACTTCCAGCATGGGGTCTTCAGTCAAAATCTCACTGACACGCCGACGGAAAAAACCCGAATCATCGACGATCAGAACGCGAATTGCCACGCAACTACCTCTCGTTTCTAATTATATTTTTTATTAGCCTTGCAATAATGCAATCTGTAGCAAATATCTATGCTGCATGTCGGGCATAGACATGCATCAGACCAGGTACATCAAGAATAATAGCGATGGCACCATCACCTGTTATCGTTGCACCTGACAATCCACTAGTGCCATGTAGTAAGGCGCCCAATGGCTTAATCACCACCTCTTCCTGACCGATCAACTCATCAACGATAAAACCTATCTTTTGATTACCAATATGCACCACGACGACATGACCTTCTTTCGGCAATGGCGCGCGAGATTTACCCTTCACTAACCAGCGACTCAGATAAAACAGAGGTAAGGTCTTGTTTCTCACGCTGACTACCAGCTGGCCATCCACAGTATTGGTCTTTTTCAGATCCAGGTGCAGTATCTCATTCACATTCACCAATGGCAGCGCAAATAGTTGTTTCTCAAGCTGGACCATCAGGGTCGGCATAATTGCCAGGGTCAGAGGAAGTTTCACTATCAGCGTGCTGCCCTTACCCAGCTCGGAGGAAATTTCGACAATACCATTCAATTGGGCGATACGCGTCTTCACCACATCCATGCCTACACCACGACCAGAGATGTCGGTTATCTGTTCTTTGGTGGAAAAACCCGCAGCAAAGATCAGATTGTAGGCATCGTGATCGTCCATGCGCGCGGCGGTATCTGCATCAATCACACCCTTTTTGATGGCGATGGCCTTTAGTCTTTCTGCATCCATACCTCCACCATCGTCCTGAATCTTCAATACGATGCGATCTCCCTCCTGCTCAGCACTTAAGAGTACCGTGCCAGTGCGAGGCTTGCCCGCCTTCTCACGAACGTCTGGCATCTCAATGCCGTGATCGACGGCATTGCGCACAAGATGCACCAAGGGGTCCGCCAGGGCATCTACAACGTTCTTGTCCAGCTCGGTGTCTTCGCCGATCATTTCAAGATTGATTTCCTTCTTCAGGCTACGTGCAATGTCACGCACCACGCGCGGGAAACGCCCAAATACCTTTTTGATTGGCTGCATGCGCGTCTTCATCACCGACATCTGCAGGTCGGTGGTAACAAGATCGAGGTTCGCGCATGCCTTTTGCAATTCTTCGTTACCAAGCAATACACCAAGGCGGTCGATACGATTTCGAACCAGTACCAATTCACCGACCATATTCATGATGTCATCCAGGCGCTTGGTGTCGACGCGCACTGTGGCCTCGGTCTGTACCGCCTGCGCCTGCCCGGCCTGACCCTTGTCATCTTCTTTTTCTTTCGGCTTGGCTACCTCGGTGGTTTTTTCGACGCTCGTTTTGGCTGGTTTGGCCGTAGGCTTGTTCCCCGTGGATTTTGCGGTGCTGGACGCATTGGAGTTTGGAGCACCACTAAACTTGCCCTTGCCATGCAGGTCATCCAGCAGGGATTCAAATTCATCGTCAGAGATATTGTCGCTACCGCCAGCCTTTGGTGGCTTTGCCGCGGTACCCAACTTATCCTTCTTCCCTGCTGCGGTAGCAGGTTTAGCGGTATTGGCCGGTTTTGCCGCCGGGACTCCCTTAAACGTACCCTTACCATGCAGGTCATCGAGAAGTTTTTCAAATTCATCGTCAGTTATGTTCTCGGAGTCGGTCTTGGCCCCCGGCTTGGTCTTTGGCTTGTCCTCGCCTGCAGGAATACCCTTGAATTTACCTTTACCATGCAGTTCATCCAGAAGATTCTCAAATTCATCATCGCTAATCTCATCGCTGCCCTTCGCCGCCCCCTTGGAAGGGGTAGCCGTTTTGCCAGAGGCGGAGGGAACGGCGGCATTGGGATTTTCCAGGACCTCTAACAAGCTCTGAAATTCTTCATCCGTAATATTCAGCTCAGAGGAGTCCTGTTCACTCGCATCAGTATCGATCGAGAAAAGTTCAGAATCTGTTGCATCGACTTCAGCCGCCTCTTCTTCAGTAGCATCTGCCCCGGTGTCTTCCACCTCAGCCTCTGTGGCAGTCTCAACATCACCATCATCATCACCAGGCACCGTATAGACCTCTAACGCGGCCAGCATGTCCGGGTCAGCGGGTTCGGTCTCTTGCCCGGCGCGCAAGGCATCGAACTGTGCGTTCAATACATCCAGCACCGGCAGCATGGTGTCCATCAACGCGGGAGTGATACGTCGTTGCCCGTTACGGAGAAGATTAAAGACATCTTCAGAACGATGGCAGAGTGCCACCATAGGTTCGATAGCCAGGAAGCCTGCACCACCCTTGATGGTGTGGAAACCGCGAAATACGGTATTGAGTAATTCTTTATCGTCCGGACGCTGTTCAAGATCGACCAGCTGCTCATTCAACTGTTCGAGTATTTCGCCTGCCTCGACCAAAAAATCTTGTAATAACTCATTATCCACGGTCGCAAATCCTGCTTATGCCTCTAACTACTAGAAGCCTAGACTCGACAAGAGGTCATCGACCTCATCCTGTCCCGACACCAAATTGCCTTTATCCACACCTGGCACAACAGGCCCGGTTGCCTTAATTTCACTTTCTTCAGTCTTGCCGGGATGTATACCCAGATTGGTACCTGACAAACGTATTAAATTCACCAAATTGCCTTCAACCTGTTCCACCAGTCCAATTACACGTTTGATGATCTGGCTGGTCAGGTCCTGATAATCTTGAGCCATCAACACATCATTCAGATACTGCCTTAGCTTGCCTGCATCGCCCGTATTCTCGGTCAGAAAGTGGTCCAGCCGCTTGCTCAGTTCCTTAAACTCTTTCAGGTCCATCTCACGGTGTATAAATCGCCGCCATTCCTGATGTAACTCGTTGGATCGGTCTTCCATTCCCTCGCATAAGGGGAGAGACTCTTCAACCGCACCCAGCGTCCGATGCGCGGCCTTGTCGGTCATTTCAATCACGTACTTCAAGCGTGCACGTGCATCGGGGATATCCTGTTCTGCCAAGTGAGCGATCTGGTCATCCATCCCGAAGGACTTGATTGCATCGTGCAATTCTCGTGTCAACTTTCCCATTTCAATATAGAGCTGGGTCTCGCGCACACGCGCCAGTTCATCCAACACCTCTTTTGCTCCGGCCTCATCACCCTGCTCCATAGTCGCCAGCAGGTCGCGTACGCGCGCAATGTTGTCCTCGGTGATGAGCGTCTCATCCATTCCTCTAGCCCCTATTGAATATGGGATTAACCGTCCACACGTTCGAAGATCTTTTCAATCTTCTCTTTTAGCGTCTGGGCAGTAAAAGGCTTGACGATGTAACCGTTCACACCGGCCTGGGCCGCCTCCACAATCTGTTCACGCTTTTGCTCCGCTGTAACCATCATGACGGGCAGCGTGGCGAGTTTTTCATCGGCGCGGACGGCCTTGAGCAGGTCGATACCCTGCATGCCCGGCATATTCCAGTCGGTTATAAGGAAATCAAAGTCGCCTTTCTGCAACATGGGGAGAGCGGTCAGGCCATCATCGGCCTCGGTTGTGTTGTTAAACCCCAAATCGCGTAAGAGGTTTTTAATAATGCGCCTCATCGTAGAAAAATCGTCCACGACCAGGATCTTCATCTCTTTGTTCACACTTGCCTCCGCTTAACGCTGGTTAAACAATACACAGCCATGCACACGCCAATACACCTAGAAGGTGGTATTTAATGGTAACGGGAATGATCTTGAGAAGATTATCGGACGGGAATGGAAAAGTTTTAATTACCGGACTCAATACGTTTGCCCATGCGGGCCTGTAGACGGATAACTGCCTGGCTATGGATCTGGCTAACTCGAGACTCGCTTACCCCCATAACCGCCCCGATCTCACGCAAGTTCAGCTCTTCGTCGTAGTAAAGCGCCATCACCAGACGTTCACGTTCGGGGAGGCTGGCGATGGCCTCGGACAGGATTCGCTGCATGTCATCCCGCTGCAGGCCATCAAGGATGCCCGGGGCGTTGTCCGACATGGTTTCCAGGATGGATTCATCACCCAAGCCCATATCTTCAAAGCTCAGGACCTTGTGGTAGCTGTTGTCCTGCAGGATCTTGTAATAATCCTCCAGGGGCATTTCCAATTGAGCGGCAATCTCGGTATCTCGGGCATCACGCCCTTGTGAGTGCTCGATCTCACGCACGGCCTCAGCCACCATACGGGCTTTACGGTGGACCGAGCGAGGCGCCCAGTCATTCTTGCGAATTTCATCCAGCATGGCGCCACGGATACGAATACCGGCATAGGTCTCGAAACTGGCACCCTGGCCCTCGTCGTAATTACGGGAGGCCTCAAGTAGACCGATCATCCCTGCCTGGATCAGGTCTTCTAGCTGGACGCTGGCGGGTAGACGATTAATCAGGTGACAGGCAATACGTTTGACCAAGGGGGCATGCCGCTCGACCGTGTCTTCGTGTCGGGCGGGCTGTGTTGCCAGATACATGGCAAGTCCGTTCATGGCAATACCTCGGCCTTGGGCTGGTTACCCTGGATCAGGCGCTCCACAAAGAATTCCAGATGACCACCCGCTGCACTCGGCAGGGGCCACTTTTGTGCCTTCTCGGCGAGATTCTTAAATGCCAAGGCGGATCTGCTTCGAGGAAATGCTTCCACAACTGCTCGCTGTTTTCTGACTGATTTAACCAGGTACTCATCGTAGGGTACGTAGCCCATATAGTCTAGCGCAACATCGAGGAATCGGTCAGTCACTTTGGCTATCTTTTCATAGACATCCCGGCCCTCCTGGGCGCTCTCGGCCATGTTGGGCAGGATGTGAAAGCGGAACAGGCCGTGCTCACGATTCAAAAGTTTGATCTGGGCATAGGCATCGGTAATCGAGGCAGGTTCGTCATGGACTACCATCACCACCTCCTGGGCGGCACGGCAAAAACTGATGACACCATCGGAGATACCTGCGGCGGTATCCACAATCAAGACATCCACATCGGCCTCAATACTGCTAAAGGCACGGATTAGACCGGCATGTTGTACAGGGGTGAGGTGCACCATATCCTGGAGGCCCGACGAGGCCGGGATAACCAGCATCCCATTTGGGCCCTCCACCATGACCTCATCAAGGGTATGTGTGCCCCTGATGACATCACGCAGGGTGTGTTTGGGGTGCAGTCCCAAAAGTACATCGACGTTGGCCAGACCCAGGTCAGCGTCCATTAATATTACCTTTTTGCCCGACTCGGCCATCGCCATGGCCAGGTTGACGGAGACATTTGTCTTACCTACCCCACCCTTGCCACCGGTCACGGCGATAACACGCACCGGTCGGTCAGACTGTTGTCCCTTCCGGGTGCTTACCTGTGAGCCACCCTGAGTATCAACCATGTGCATGCGCCACCATTCCACCTACCGTTAAGGAAATAGCATCATCCCGTGTGGTTGACCCCACCTGTTGCATGATCGCGACACTACGGCTGACGAGGCTGTGGGCGCGGGCACGATGGAGGTCGTCTGGCACCCGTTGGCCATCACAGAGGTAGGCGATCGGCAGGTTCGACTCAATGGCGACCGAGAGGGCACCGCCCAGGCTCGTGGTCTCATCCACTTTACTGAGGATACAGCCACTCAACTTGACCCCGGTAAAAGACTTGGCAACCTCGGTCAGTACGCCGCGCTGGGAGTTGGTGGCCATGACCAGATAATTGCGTACCGGGCGATGCCCCTCCCTGAGGGCGGCAATCTGGGTATTAAAACTCATCTCCGCAGCACCCATCCCGGCGGTATCAATGATGACCAGCTCCTTGTGATGAAAGTGACTGAGGGCGTCACGAACACCTTCGATATTAGAGACAGTTCGGATCGGCACCCCAAGGATGCGTGCATAACTGCGCAGCTGGGCATGAGAGGCCACACGCTGGTTGTCGGCAGAGACAAGACCGACCGATTTGGTATCGTGTTTCAGCATGTAACGCGCCGCCAGCTTGGCAACCGTTGTGGTCTTGCCAACACCCGTGGCCCCCATCACGGTGACAATGCCACCCTTTTCGATCAGGTCGTGCTCAGAAATCGGCAGCCGATGCGCGAGGATGCCCAGCGCCATACGCCAGCAGTGGGTGATGTCTTGCTCTTCGTTGATCTCTTCACTCAGGTCACGCGCAAGTTTTGCGCTCAGGCCCAGGGCGATCAGTCGCTGCAAAAGACGCGCACGCGTTGGGTGATAACGCTTTTCATTACCCCAGGCCAGACCAGAGAGTTGGTACATCAACATATTGCGCAGAGAACTGAGTTCCTCCTGCATATTCTTCATGCCCTGTTCGGCAAAGGGTTGCACCGGGGCCTGTGGACGACGTGGTATGATTGGCGCATCAGGGATATTTCGACTGAGCCGAACGTCGTTCCAAATCTCCTGACGCTTAACATCCTGACCGCCCGCCTCAATATCCTTACTATTACGTCCAATCAGACTCTCGTCGTATTCCACCGCGGCAACGATCTCGACACCCTCTTCCACGCGCTTGTTTGAAAGGATCACGGCATCGGGTCCCATCGCCTCGCGAACCTTGTGGATGGCCATGCGCATATCCGGGGCTGTAAATCTTTTTATGTTCATAATCTCGTGAACCTCATCCGCTTATGCCGAATCACTCTATCTTGCAGGCTTTTGCCCACCGACCGTCGCCACAATACGAATTTGGCGATCACTCGGTATCTCGTTGTAGGACAGGACGTGCAGCCCCGTTATCGTGTGACGGATGAAACGGGCCAGCATGTTGCGCAACCCGGCGGATACCAACAGGATTGACGGTTGCCCAGACTGCTCTTGCGCCTTGGCGCTATCGGCGAGTGCCTTATGCAGGCGCTCCGCCAATCCCGGCTCAACACTCATACCCGTCCCATCAGCCACTTGCATTGACTGATGCAACAACTGTTCCAGATTTGGGTCAAGCGTAATGACCGGTAATTCCATCGCCATACCACAAATTTGCTGGACAATTGAACGACTTAGCGAGATA